>JADCGM010000022.1 GCA_020249025.1 Alphaproteobacteria bacterium | reverse complement strand
CGTCTCGAACGCCTGCTCCTTGCCCTTGATCACCTGAAACCGGTTCATTGCGATGAACATGAAAGCCTTCTCCTGCTTGTCGGCGGACTGATCCTGCCGGTTGATCTCGTTGATATCATGAATGCGCCAAAGCCGCGCTGGGGGCACCAGCGCGGCCGGAGCAACCTGGATGGAATGACCGGCTCGTCGCGTTACGCTCCACCAAGGTGAATCTTGAGCCCGGCCTTGTAGACGGTGCCCGGACCGGGGCTCGAGAACAGCACGTCGTTCTGCGTCGTGCCGTCGGTCGAGGAGCCCGGGATCGCGTAGGGCCGGTAGTACTGGTTCAAGAGGTTGTCGACCGACGCCGTGAAGGTGATGTCCTTGGTGGCGTTCCAGGTCAGGTAGAGATTGACCAACTCGTAACCGGTCGAGGGCAGATAGCCCGCCGGCAGATCGTTGTTGGCGCCGAAAGAGGACCATTGCGCGGCAATGATCAGCGAGCGGTCGAGCAGACGGACGCCGCCCGTCGTCGTCACCTTGCGCGGCGTGATGGTCGCGAGCCCGACATTGGTCGCCGTGTTGCGGCCGCGCATCAGATGGCCGGCGACGCCCACGAACCAGTCACCCGCGTCATACATCGTCTCGAGCTCGAAGCCTTCGATGCGGGCGTGGGCGATGTTCTGATACTGATAGAACTGGCTGAAGCGACCAAACGGCGTCGTGGTCGGCCTCGACGCGACGAGGTCGATATAGCCGTCGACGTCGTTGTGGAACACATTGATCTTGCCGCGGAACGAGTCGTTCGCGGTGAAGATGCCGTCATACTTGAGGTTGATGCCGGCTTCCTTGTTCTTGCCGACCTCGGGCCGCAGCGCCGCGTTCGGCAGGAAGCAGAACAGGCCGCTGGTGCCGTCGGGGCAGTTGAACAGCGCCGGTCCGCCGCCGGTGGCATGACCGCCCGAGATCAGCGTCTCCGTGATCGACGGCGCGCGATAGCCTTCGGCGTAGCTCACATAGGGCGTGAAGCCGGTTACCGGCGTGACGCCGAGCGTGATCTTCGGCGACAGCCGGTCGCCGCTGGTCGTCGTGTTGAGCGAGTTGAGTTCGTAACGATCGTAGCGAACGGCGCTGACCAGCTCGAGCCAGGTCGAATAATTCTGTTTTAGCTGCACGAAGCCGCCGGACACCGTCCGTTGGCCGCCCGGCGTCGTGATATTGGAATTGCCGCGGGAATCGAAAGTCTCGACATCATCGCGGAAGGCGTCGAAACCGTAGGTCACGGCGTTGCGCCAGTCGCCGAAATTGAAGCGCGTGGTGTTGTTGACGTCGAGGCCGACGGTGTCGAGCGAGTAGCCGCGCTTGTCGCCGACGCAGCCGGAGATGTTGTTGCCGGGATTGGCGAGCGCGCAGACGCCGCCACCCGTGGTGATGCGGTTGTTGTAGGTCTTGACCTGATCGTTGTCGGTGCGGTTGCCATAGACCGAGATATTCCAGTCGAACAGCATGTCGTCGGGCTTGGAGTATTTCCAGCTCAGCGTGCCCGTGTAGTTCCTGGCATCGGAGGCGTAGACCGAGGAGCCCGCGATCGCCGCCAGCGGCGCCGCCGTCGTGGTCGGGCCGCGGTTCGGCTGCCCGATATTGTACTGGTAGTCCTGGAAGATGCCGCCGATCTTGAACTCGTGGCCTTCGGCCGGGCGGATCGTCACCTTCATCAGTCCGGCCGCGATGTCGTTGCCGGTGTTGCCGATCTCGGTGCCGGCGCCGTCCTTGTAATTGCTCTGGGTGCGATAGACCGCGCCGCCGAACACGTCGACATTCGGGTCGGCGCGAACGCCGCCGAACACCGAACCCATGCCACGGTCCTTGTTGGAGCCATAAGAGCCCGACATGTCGACGCCCCAGCGCTCGCCGGGACGCAGCACGTCGTCGATGTCCTTGCTGCGGAACGAGACCACGCCGCCGATCGCGCCGGAGCCGTAGATGTTCGCGGTCGGGCCGCGCACCACGTCGACGCCGCCGATCAGTTCCGGATCGAGGAAGAACGAGCCGTTGGCATTGTGGCCCGTACGTTGATAGTTCTGCCGCGCGCCGTCGACGACGACCGCGACGCGGCCGAAATCCTGCAGGCCACGGACATTGACGACGGTCGCCGGATCGTCGCCGCGCTCCTGGAACGAGACTCCGGGCACGTTGTAGAAGATATCGGACAGCCGGTTGGGCTGCAGGCCCTGAACTTTCTCCAGGGTGACCGAGCTGACCGGCGCCAGCGCATCGATCGCGCGCTCCTCGGTCTTGGATGCCACGGCGGTGATGGTGTCGAGCGATTGCACCGGCACCGCGCCGATCTGCGCGCGCGCATTCGCCACAGGCTGCGCCGCCGCTTGCTGCTCGGCCGCAGGCTTCGGCTTGCGTTTGGCCTGCTTCGGCCGCTCAGTCGCGGGACGCGCCGCCGAAGCGTCAGACGTTTGCGCCAAACCGCTCTGCGGCAATGCCGCCGCAAATGAAAACACCGACGCACCCAATATCAAGGCGCGCGAAACCCCAGCCCCGTCAGCCATTCCAGCCCCAGCCTGATCATCGTATTTCT
>JADCGM010000219.1 GCA_020249025.1 Alphaproteobacteria bacterium | reverse complement strand
CGATCTTCTGCGTGGAGGATTCGATCTCCTCCATCGCCGCGATCGTCTCGGCCATGATCTTGCCCTGCTGCTCGACGTCGGTCTCTGTGCGGGCGGTGATGCTGTTGGTCTCTTCGGTGTTGCGCAGCATCGTCGCCATCTTCGTGCTGACGCTCGTCGTCGCGGTCGCGGTCTCGGTGAGGCTCGAGGCCTGGGCCTCTTTGCGGCGCGCGAGATCGTCCGAGGCGCGCGCCATCTGGTCGGCCGCGGTGGCGATCTGGCGGGTGGTGTCGACCACCGACGTCATCGCCTCGCGCAGGTGGCGGAGCGCGCCGTTGTAGTCGGACTGGAGCTGCTCGAAGCCGGCAGGCATGCCGCTGAGTTCGGTGGTCAGGTCGCCCTCCGACAGCGCGGCGAGCGCCGCGCCGATGGTGTCGATGACCTGGCGGCGGGCGGCTTCGGCCGCGTCGATGTAGACGGTGATGGCGAGATCGGCGTCGAGCAGCATCGCCTTCACGAGCGCGACGATGCGGTCGGCAACGCCCTCGTCCATTGCGGGCGCGGGACGGCGGAAGAGGCCGCGCGGCTGCTCCGCGGGCATCGCGTCGGCGATGGTGGCGCGGATCAGGTTCTCCATCACCAGCGCATAGCCGCCGAGATACCAGCGCGGCGCGAGGCCGATGCGGGCGTGGGTCTGGCCGATGCGGTTGACGGTCGCGGCGTAGTCGCTCGAGAAGTCGCCCTTGGCGATGACCTTCCAGTGCGATTCCTGCCGCGCCTGCGCCGAACTCATCGCCTTGCGGTCGGCGAAGAAGCCTGCGGTTTCGGGGGTTGCCGCGACCTTGGCGTAAAAGCGCTCCATGGCCGGGCCCATGGCGCGGTCGAGCAGATCCGCCGAGGCGCGCAGCGCGGCGCGGTCGCGATCGCTGAAGCCGATGAAGGCAAGGCGCCCTTCGATGTCATTCCGGTCCATTTGAGGTCCAGTTCGCTGGAGAAGATGGTCGGGCCTTGCACGTCAGGGAAGCGCGGGAAACCGTTGTTTCATCCACTTTCGCGGGGTCGGGGGCTTTCGAATTGCCGCACGGTTACCGCCCGGACCGGACTCACGTTCCGGAAACTTTCGCGCCGGGGCGTGTTCACAACATGTTCAGTCGATCCCACCTAAGGCTTCGGCTACAAGACCAAGACCCAATGAAGGTGGCGCCCATGCGTGCTCGACTCGCGAAGATCGTTCCGCTCGTCTCGCTGACCTTGCTCGCGGCCTGCGCGAGCGGGTTCAACGCCGACGTCAAACGCTTCCAGGCGCTGCCGCCGCCCTCGGGCCAGAGCTTCACTATCGAGGCCAAGGACCCGGCGAAGAGTGGGAGCCTCGAATTTCAGACTTATGCCGGGCTGGTGCGCGAGCAGCTGACGCGCGAGGGCTTCCAGCCGGCCGCCTCTGCGGGCGAAGCGACGCTCGTCGTCAAGCTCGACTACGGCGTCGACAACGGCCGCGAGAAGGTGGTGACGCGGCCGGGCACCGGCTTCGGGCCGGGCTTCGGCTACGGCTACGCCGGCTATCCCTTCTACTACCGGCTGAACGGGCGGCTGGTGCGGCCCTACGGCTTCGCGTGGCAGGATCCGTTCTTCTGGGGCAACCCCTGGGACTATCCCGAAGTCACGTCCTACACGGTCTACGACAGCTATCTCGACGTCCGCATCAACCGCGCCGCGACCAACGAGAGCGTGTTCGAAGGCCGGGCCGAAGCGCGAACCCCGTCGAAGGACCTGACCAAGCTCGTGCCAAATCTCGTCGCGGCGATGTTCACGGACTTTCCCGGCCAGTCGGGCGTCAAGCAGCGGGTGACGGTGCCGAAGGAACAGCGCGGCTCCTGACGCCGGCGAAGATCGCCAGCTGCCCGAGATAGTATAGCAGCCAGATCGCCAGACCGAGCGCCGGCGCCGCGGCGGCGGGCGCGCCGAGGCGCACGGCGATGAGCGCATCGCTGACCACGAACATCAGCGCGCCGAGCCCGGTGAGCCGGCGCGGGAAGCGGCTGAGCCACGCGCTCGCCGCCATGCCGCAGAGCAGCAGCGAATAGACCGTGAAGGGGATGACCCGGGCGTCCCCCGCTGGCAGCAGCAGCGACGGCAGGATTGCGCCCGCCGCGAGCAGCGCGAGCGCGACGCCGCGATCGGCGGGCCCCGCCTCGCGCCGGTCGCGGAGATAGAGGCGCATGGCGACGATATGCCCGATCCCGAAGGCGGCCATGCCGGCCTCGAAGCGGATGTCGAGCAGGACGTCGCCGAGCGCGCCGAAGCCGAGCACGACGGCGAGCAGCGGTCGCCCCGGCGCGGCGAGCGCCGCGAGCGCGAGCAGGCCGACGCCGAGCCCCTTCCACGCGATCTCCACTTCGGGCGGCAGCGATACGAGGGCGGCGAGCGGATAGCTCAGCCCGGCGGCAAGGCTGAGGGCGACAAGCGGCTGGGGCTTCATCGCGCCATCGTGCGCCGCCGCACGGCGCGGTTCAACACCGGTTCACGGCCGGCACCTTAGACCGGACTGCATCGTTCTTGACGGCACGCGCTTCGTTGCCACATGGCATGAGTGACGCAGCGGCTGCGAAGGCCGCGCGCCGGAACGACAGAATCCTTGCTGGGAGAGCACCGGATGACCAGATTTATGCGCGCCGCCTGGGCGGCCCTCGCGCTCGGCTTCGCCGGCACGACGATGACCGGCGCGCCTGCGCTGGCGCAGAAGAAGAAGGAAGAGGCGCAGCCTGCGGGCCCGAAGGTCTCGAAGGCCGGCGCGCCGCTTCTGCAGGCGATCCAGAAGGAGCTTCAGGCGCAGAACTGGGCCGGCGCCAAGGCCGCCCTCGACGCTGCCGAGGCCAATCCGAAGCTGACCGCCGACGACCGCTATTATCTCAACCGCTTCCGCATCAACGTCGCGCAGGGCACGCAGGACTATTCGTCGCTGCGCCCGGCGCTGGCGACCGCGGTGCAGTCGCCGTTCGTGACCCCGGCCGAGAAGCTGCAGTTCACCAAGGCGCTGCGCGGTCTCGCCTATCAGGCCAACGACCTCGCCGAGGCGGTGCGCTGGGGCGAGTCGCTCGTCTCGCTCAACCCGAACGACGGCCAGGCCGCGATCGAGCTGGCGCAGATCTACAACCAGGCCAAGCAGCCCGATAAGGGCTATCAGGCGGTCAAGCGCGCCATCGACGCGCAGAAGGCCTCGGGCCAGCCGGTGCCGGAATCCTGGTACCGCTCGGCCGCGGCGACGACCGCCAACACCCCGGCGATGTCGGGCGAGTTCGGCTCGGCGACGCTCGCCTGGGTTTCGGCCTACCCGACCCCGGACAACTGGCGCACCGTGCTGGAGCTGTTCCAGGACCGCGCCAAGTTCGACGATCAGGGCAACCTCGACCTGTTCCGCCTCAAGCGCGCGGCGAGCGCGCTGAAGGGCGAGAAGGACTATGTCGAATATGCCGAGACCGCGAACCTGCGCGGTCTGCCGGGCGAAGCCAAGGCCGTGCTCGACGAGGGCATCGCCAAGAAGATGCTCGACGTGTCGAAGCCCTATGTCCGCGACCTGAGGGCGATCGTCGAGCCGAAGGTCGCCCGCGACAAGGCCTCGCTCGCGGGCCTCGAGAAGGAAGCCAAGGCGGCGCCGGGCGTGAAGCTCATCGCCGGCCTCGGCGACGCCTATCTCGGCTACGGCAACTACGCCAAGGCGATCGAGATGTACCGCGCGGCGCTCGGCAAGACCGGCGCGGACGCGGCGCAGATCAACACCCGCATCGGCATCGCGCTGGCGAAGTCCGGCGACAAGGCCGGCGCGGAAGCGGCGTTCAAGTCGGTCCAGGGCGGCAACCGCGGCACGCTCGCCCAGTACTGGCTCGCCTGGCTCGGCCAGCAGGCCTGACGCCGCACTGACCCGGATCGCGGGACTGCAGGGGGCGGGGCGCGAAGGCGCTCCGCCCTTTTGCTGTCCGGGGGGGGGACGACGCGGCCGCGTCCGCGCCCCAACGCCCCGCCACAGGGCATAGCCAAGTGCGAATCGGCATCGTATAGAGCGGCGCTTCCAACTCGGCGGGAGCGCTCTTCCATGGACATTCGGCTCGGTCT
>JADCGM010000218.1 GCA_020249025.1 Alphaproteobacteria bacterium | reverse complement strand
CAGCGACAGGCCGACAGAGTGGAAGCTCAAGGGAAGGCTCTCCGCGATGGCTGACAGCCAGCGATGCGGTGGTCCGCCTGCGCCAAAGTAGTTCTGCGGGTGAACTTCAAGCCAGGCAGGGGCTATCGACGGTTTTGGGGCTGGTGAAGAAATGCTGGCTGACATGGGCTGAAGCACTTGGGCGTAGTGCTGCGGCTTCAGGCCAATTCCCGGCAAGGGGGGCAGATTTGGCGGGAGTTTCATGTCAGCCAGCATCCATGCGACCCGAGGGCTTCAGCCCTTCTGGGCGGCGGGAGGGGTGTTTCCGGCACGCTCGACCAGCGAACCACCCATCGTCTCGCAGCTTCCAACGTCGACGTACTTCCAGGCATTGCCCTGGTAGTCGACGGTCGAAGTGCCTGCGCACGTTGTGCCGGGGCCGGCCTTGCAGTCGTTGTTGCCCTTCAGCGCCACGCCGAAGCACTTCTCCTTGGCCGCGACTTCGGTGCCCTTGGCATTGGCCTCGGCACGGGGCTCCTGGGCTGAGTTGCCGCCCGAACCGCAGGCCGCGAGCATCGCCGCACCGGCAAGCGCTGCGGCAAAACTCGGCAGCGGGATGGGATGTCTGGTCATTGCGAGGGCCTTTCGCATGCGTCAGCTACGACGCGGGACCGGCCGGGCGTTGCCGGCGTGGGCCTCGAGGGTTCCGCCCTGCGAGACGCAGGTGCCGGCGGCCACCAGCTTCCAGGCATTGCCCTGGTAGTCGACGGTCGAGGTTCCCGCGCAGCTGGTGCCGGGACCTGCCTTGCAATCGTTCTGGCCCTTGAGCGCGACGCCGTAGCACTTTTCCTTGGCGCCAGCGTTCTCGCCGGCGGCCGAGGCGGGCGAAGCGGCCAGCAGGGCGGCGGCGGCGAGCGTCGCGGCGGCAGCAGCGATACCGGTCGTGGATTTCATGATGGTTCCTTTCGAAGCTGAAGTGAGGCTCTGTGCGCTCACTCAACCCAATTCGAAGGACCTGGGCGTTTGGTTACAGGGGGGCGATTATTCGCGGCGCCTGCCCTCATTTGTCCGGAGTGGCCTCATCGACGAGCTTGATCGCCACAGCCTTTGCATCGAGGGCTGGCGTGCCGCCTCGGCCCATCGTCGCAAGGACGACCGCCCCTTCCTTCAGCAGCGCCAACTGCCGAGCCAGTTCGGTTGGCTGGTTCAAGCCTGCCTCTTCGGCAATCTCGGCGAGTTGAGCAGATATGCGGGCGACATGATCCGTTGCCTCCCGGTTGATGGGGTGCTCAGGATCCTGATACTCCGAACTGGCCTTGGCGAACATGCAGCCATGGAAATCAGGCTCATTGAACCATTCGTGCAGGGCGTCAAACATGGCGATCAATTGCTCGCGTGGCGTCGAAGCGAGCTGTGCCATGCGGCCGAAGAGCCATCCACGCAGGAATGCATCGCGCGATTTCAGCGCCGCAACGATCAGGTCATCCTTGGTCTTGAAGTGCTTGTAGATCGACGTCTTCGAGATGCCGGTTTCCGTCACCAGCCTGTCCATGCCGGTCGCCTGAAAACCATTGCGATAGAAGATCGCAGTCGCCTTCTCGACAAGCTCCTCGCGTTTGGTTTGCCGCATCAATGGGGTCTCCAGATCAGCCGAATGCGATCCACCGCGATGATTAAAAGCATAAATTCAGAGCCTTGGATCGGTCTTATCCCCGATTGCAGGGAAAGGGGTTGACAGGGTTTACCGATCAGTACACCTAATAGAGTACCGATCGGTAAACCTTTTAACACTCTCCCCGCCAATTCCAAGCTTTGAAAGGGTTCATGATGAAAATCTCCGCTGCCGCCCGGTTCCGCCGGGCGCTGCTGATCGGTGCGGCCGCACTGGCCAGCCTCGCCCCCCTCGCGCCGGCCCAGGCTGATGGACTGCCCGATCCCGGCTTCCAGATCGTTCAGGGCCAGACGGCCCTGCTTGTCACCGATCCGCAGAACGACTTCCTCAGCCCCAAAGGCGTCGCCTGGGGCGTTGTCGGAAAGAACGTAGAAGCCAACGGCACCATCGGTCACATCGACCAGTTGTTCGCGGCCGCGAAATCCTCCGGCATGCCGGTCTTCATCTCGCCGCATTACTACTACCCGACAGACCATGGCTGGCGCTTCGAAGGAGCGCTCGAAGCGCTGATGCACCATATCGGCATGTTCGATCGCAAGGGACCGCTGACGACCGAAAGCTTCGAAGGCTCCGGCGCAGACTGGCTCGCCCAGTACAAGCACTACATCAATGACGGCCAGACCGTCGTGACCAGCCCGCACAAGGTGTTCGGTCCCGAAACAAACGACCTGGTGCTCCAGCTGCGCAAGCGCGGGATTTCCAAGGTCATCATCGCCGGAATGTCGGCGAACCTGTGCACCGAAGCGCACATGCGTGAGCTCATCGAGCAGGGCTTCGAGGTCATGGTCGTGTCCGATGCGACAGCCGCCGCCCAGCTTCCCGGCATGGACGGCTACGCCGCGGCTTTGGCCAATTTCCGGATGATTGCGAATCATGTCGCCGACACTGGAACCGTCGTCACCGCGATCCGCGCAAACCACCACAAGTAATCGCAAACCCGGTGGGGCCGGTCCCGGACCGACCCCACCGTTCGGAGAAGCACAATGCCCGATACCGTAGATTTTGTGTTCACTGCGGAAACGGCGCGCGCAAAGGTCCGTGCGGCCGAGGACGCGTGGAACACCTGTCAGCCCGCGCGTATTGCTCTGGCCTATTCGTCCGACAGCCGCTGGCGCAATCGCAGCGAGTTTGTCGCCGGCCGCGCCGAGATCGAGGCCTTTCTGACGCGCAAGTGGCTACGCGAACTCGACTACCGCCTGATCAAGGAGATCTGGGCCTTTGCCGGCAATCGCATCGCGGTCCGGTTTGCCTACGAATGGCATGACGATTCCGGCAACTGGTTCCGTTCCTATGGCAACGAGAACTGGGAATTCGATGCCGAGGGCCTGATGCGCCGGCGCTTCGCCAGCATCAACGATCTGCCGATCGGCGAAAATGAACGCAAGTTCCATTGGCCGTTGGGGCCGCGACCGCTCGATCACCCCGGCCTGTCGGAACTCGGCCTGTAACCATCCCGGAATTCAAGACGAAAGATGCGACGATGGCAGAAATCGTTACCAGTGAATTGTCTGGGCAAAACGCGATGAGGATCAATGCCAATTTCACCCGCCGCGCGGCAAGCCATGCCGCCACTTCTGCATGGGTCGCCTCGCCGAGCGGAGGTGTCGAACGACGCATGCTTGACCGGATCGGTGGCGAGGTAGCCCGCGCGACAACGATCGTCCGATTTGCGCCAGGTAGCGCGTTTCCGGCACACACGCATGGTGGCGGCGAGGAGTATTTCGTCCTCGAAGGCGATTTTGTCGATGAGGAGGGTTCCCATAAGGCGGGAACCTATGTTCGCAATCCGCCGGGATCGCGCCATGCTCCCAGCGCGCCGGACGGAGCGACGATCTTCGTGAAGCTCTCGCAGTTCGGGCCGGAGGACACGCAGGCCCTTTCAATCGACACGAGCGGGTTGGATTCAGCGGCGGGCAAGAAGTGCTCCGCCATCCAGAGCCTGCCCCTGCACAACTATGGCAAGCAGAACGTCCGCATCGAAACCTGGGGACCTGGGGTCGAGATTGACAACTGGGGGCATGGCGGGATCGAAGTGCTGGTCCTCGAGGGAGATTTCACCGAGGGGCAGGAAACATTCGTCGCGCTTTCCTGGCTGCGCCTGCCGCCCTCCCAACCTTTCGTGGCCCGGGCAGGACCGAACGGCGCCAGGCTGCTGGTCACGTCAGGCCATCTCGCCGACGCCGTAATCTTGGCTTGATCGAAGTTCGGCGCTGACTGACCGCCAGACGGCCGACCAGACCGATGAGGGGCGGCCTGGCCGGCCTGCGCAGGTTTCTTGGCCTTGTGTTTTGCCTGCGCAAAAGTGCCTCTGTATGGAGTGCCGTTCCCACGCCTCCATGTTTCGTTGGAAGCAGCCTACCGGTTACAGCAGTCTGGCAAGGGTTTCCGGATCGACCCGGCCCAGTCGTGTCGACCTGACAAGTTCGGCGAACCAATCGGCAGACCGGCATGACTGTCGTGCGGTGTTTGACTGCCTTTGTGGCCAGACCCACCATGATGGCAGGCTCATGCCGCCCCTTTCCGCAGTCGTTCGACCTCGGCTTTGAGCCCGGCGATTTCCCGGTCGCGTTCGGCCAGCATGGCATCGACTTGATCGGCATCGATCTTGCGCGGAATGTGCTGAGGGCAGTTCGGATCCCATGCGGAAACCTTGAACAGAAGCACGCGTTCGGGCGCGGCGGCATACCCCTCGGGCATGACGGTCCGAAGCAGCGCCTCGTCGCCCTCGATCAACCAAGCCTCACCCCAGATCTTGATCCGGCGGCGGTTGGCGTAGTCCATCAGGAATATGAACGCCTTGCGGCATTCGAGCAGGTTGCCTTGCGAAATGAATTGCCGGTTGCCCCTGTAATCCGCCATCCCGAGGGTGCGGTCATCGAGCCGCTTCAGGAAGCCCCGTGGCCCGCCGCGATGCTGGATATAGGGCTGGCCCTCAGCATTGACCGTGGCGAGGTAGAAGCTGTTCTGCCGGGATATGAACTCGGCGAGTTGGGGCGTTATCGTATCGTGCCAGCCCGTGCCGCTTTCCATCTTGGCATAAGCATCGCGCGAGCCGTTACGGGCCTGGAGTTGTTTGACGGTCGGGGTGAAGGCGATGTCGCTGACGGGGGGCAGATGGTCCATGTCGGCAGCCTTTGCTGGAGAGGTGGCCGGCGCCCGGCCTGGGCGGGGGGAGAGAAGACCGGGCGCCGGCGCGCCGGTCAGAACGTGACCAGCGCGTAGCCGTGGTCGAGGTAGGTCGAGATATCGAGAATCCCGGGGGTTCCCGGAATCGCCTTCTCGTAGTCGAGCTTGAGCCCGGTCTTGCGCGCATCCTCGGTCGCCCCGAAGACGTCGGCGCAGCCGCCGCACACGCCGGCCACGGCATCCTTGACCGCTTCAAACAGGGCATGGGCCGGATGATCGGTGCGGACGAGTTCAGCGGGCCAGCGGGTGCCGGCACCCTGGAACACGATGGCGACTTCCTGCCGCTTTTCCTTCAGCTCGTAGGCAAGGAACAGGGCGTTGAAGAGGCGACCGAGGGCTTCTTCGGACCCGGCCTTGGGATCGGAATAAATGATGATGGCGGTCTTGCTCATGGGGTGCTCCTTGCTTGGTTGTGAATCATTACCGAACGAACGGTAAAATTGAACTAGGACCTAGACAGGCCGCCGTCAAGATATTAAACCGATCATTCGGTAAATATGGAGATCCGCCCGCATGGCCCGCAAGGCGCTCATAGAAAACGATGCCCTGATCGATCGCCTGAGCGCGACCTTTCGCGAGGTCGGCTACGAAGGCGCATCGCTTGCGCTGCTGTCCGAGGCGACAGGGCTCAAGAAGGCCAGCCTCTATCACCGCTTTCCCGGCGGCAAGGAGCAGATGGGGCTCGAGGTCTTACAGGAAGCGGGACGCTGGCTCGGTAATCATGTCCTGAAGCCGCTCGCTGGCGAGGGCACCCCGCGCGAGCGCATCGCCGCGATGACCAGCGAGCTCGATTCCTTTTACCAGGGCGGCAGGCAGGCCTGCCTGCTCAACCTGCTCTCTTCGCCGATCGGCGAAGAAAGCCCGTTCAAGGCAACGATCAGGCAAATGTTCGAAGCCTTCGTCGAAGCGCTGGCAAGCGTCATCGCCGAAGCAGGCTGTACCCCGGCCGTAGCGCGTGACCGGGCGGAACATGGAGTGGCACTGATCCAGGGCAGCCTCGTGCTCGCAAGAGGGCTGGGTACAACCAAACCCTTCCGCAAGACGCTCGATGTGCTTGCGGACGAACTCCTCGCAGACCTGGAGGCACGCGCGTGAAGCTCTACTACAGCCCCAGATCAGGGCATTCCCACCACGCACGCCTGTTCTTGTCCCTGCTTGGCGTGCGCTTTGAATTGATCGAAGTCGACCTTGCCGCGCGTCAGCACAAGGGCGCCGATTTCCTCCGCTTGAATGCATTCGGACAGGTTCCGGTGCTGGAGGACGATGGAATGGCAATCGGGGATTCCAATGCGATTCTCGTCTATCTTGCCCGGAAGTTCGGACGAACGGACTGGTATCCGGACGATGCGCTGGGTGCTGCGCGTGTGCAGCGCTGGCTGTCGGTCGCCGCCGGTCAACTCGTCCAGGGTCCCGCAAGCGCGAGACTCGTGACCCTGTTCGGTGCGAAAATCGATGCCCAAGCCGCAATCGATCGCGCGCATGCCCTACTGGCAGTTATCGAGACTGAACTCGAGCAGACCGGATGGCTCGTCGCCGATCGCGCGACGATCGCCGATATTGCGCTCTACAGCTATGTGGCACGAGCGCCGGAAGGCAATGTTGGCCTTGATGCCTATCCGCGCATCAAGTCGTGGCTTGAACGGATCGAGAAGCTTCCCGGCTTTGTTCCGTTCGCGGTTCATCCGGTCGGCCATTATGCGCCCGGAGCGCCATTGGCTCACCTTGTAACCGTGTAGTGCGTCGATGCATACGGCGCCCGCGCCGACTGGTTGTCACCGATCATCCATTGCTAAGGTCCACCAGAATTCCGAAAAGATCATGCAACTTCGCGAGCCTTCTGACGCAATTTGCCGGACCTTCAATTCCGAAAGCCAGTGACGGATCGGGGCTATCGATCCAGGCTGTCAGCCCCTTGCGGCGAAGATCGGCGCCGCGCGGGTGGTCCGCCGGGTAAGGCGCAGGAACGCGCTTGAGTTCGGGGTCGGACAGGCGGATGCCATCTTGGGCTAGCGCGGCCAGTGTCGAGGCCAGCCGTGCTCCTGCGGGACCGGCGCACAATGTACGCCACCGATTAAGCTGAACATTGGAAAATGCGAAGATGCCCGCGGCAAGTGTCACGCCATTCGGATCGAGGCCAAACATCCATGCCGGTGCGCCATCCTTGCAGCCACCACCAGCTGAAAAGCTTATGTGAAGATGCGTGTTGAACGGGGTCTTGTCTTTCGAAAAGCGGACGTCGCGGTGGATGCGAAAGATCCGGTAATCATGCGTGACGCCTCTCCAGGCCGAAAGCTCCTCCGCCATGGTCGCGGCGAAAGTCTCGCTTGGATGCTTGAGCACCTGCTCGTATCGATCCCTGTGCCGGGCGAACCAGTCGCGGTTGTTGTTGTCGCGCAGTTCAGCGAGGAACCGGACCGTCTCAGCCGAGAGCCTGCTCATTTGGGCGGAAGGCTGGCGGCGTGGTCCAGGGCAACGGTCAGCCATTGTCCAAGCAAGGCATCGTCGCATTGTTCCGCATCGACAAAGTAAAAGCCTGGCATGGGCCGCTCACCCAGGAACATCGGCAACCCGCCTGGCAATCCTGCGGCAAGTTCGTTGCCTTTGCCGACGCGGAACATCAGCCTGCGCTCACCGCTCTTTGAGCGATCCGCGCCGCCGACCATGTTCCCGTCGAGGAAGAAGCACACGCCGCCCATCATCCGTTTCTCGGTAATGGCCGGGCCACTGGGCATCGCCACCCGCATGCGGTGCGCCAATTCCTCGTCATATGCCATGACTCAACCCGCCGGTATTGCGGCTTCCGGGCCGCCCTCGGGCATGATGTCGAAAACCGGCCTCGCGCGGTCCAGAACGGCCCAAGACGGGGCGCGAGCTGCGTAGACAGTCATCTGCGGTTCAACGGCCTCCGGATCGTCAAGGCTCGAGACACGAATGAACGTCATTCCCGGCATTCCCGAATTTCGTGAGAGGATTGCCGAGCCGCAAGCCGGACAAAACCCCCTAGTGACAAGCTTGCCGCTGTCGGCCGGACGCTCGTAGTACTTGATCTCGCCACTCATCGAGAAGCTTGCGTCTGGAACGACTGCATGGGTGCAGTGGCTTGTGCCGCTGCTCTTGCGGCAATCGACGCAATAGCAGTGCCCGACCATCATGGGGTGGGAATTGGCGGAGTAACGGACAGAGCTGCACAGGCAGCCACCTTCCAGCGCTTGTGTCATGACACGAGTCTCCAGCGATGCATGGGGCTTGCAGAGTTTCACAGTCACTTGCATATTGCAAGTCACTCTTCATCCGGTGGCCAGATGTCCCAGAAATTCCGTTCTCCCTGCCCGATTGCGACGACCCTTGATCTCGTCGGTGATCGCTGGACGCTGATTATCCTGCGTGACCTGCTGACCGGAAAGACCCGCTATTCCGAGTTCCTGTCATCACCGGAAAAGATCACGACCAACATCCTGGCGGACCGCCTCGAACGGATGGAGAGAGCGGGCCTGATCGCCAAGTCACCGTATCAGCAACGCCCGGTGCGCTATGCCTATGCACTGACCGAAATGGGACGTGGGCTGCATCCCCTGCTGCGGGAAATCTGCCGCTGGGCGAACCGGCACGTGCCGGGGACCTGGGTGCCGCCAGCACAGTTCATGGCGGAAGACTGAGGAAATAGGCGCAAAAAGGCAATTCACCGCAGAGAGAGAACAGCTCGCCTTGCTTACACTTTGCTTACTGAGCTTACGCACATGGCGCGTGTAAGCATTGCCAGCACCAAAGCGCACAGCGCAAAGTCTTGATTTTTCGTAGAAAAACTGGAGCGGGCGAAGGGATTCGAACCCTCGACCCCAACCTTGGCAAGGTTGCGCTCTACCCCTGAGCTACGCCCGCCCGGGCAGACCGGACAGCTGGGGTCCGATCAGGGTGGGCGGCTGCTATCATAGCGATGAGAGCGGGCGCAAGGGCTAAATCGCCCGTTGGCATTTGCCGCCGCTGCGCCCCATATGCGCGGCACGACATCGGGACGACAGGACGGGAACGACAGTGGCCACGCTTTCCACCGCCGCCGGCGAGCGCGCCAGCATCGAGGCTTTCCGCCGCGACGTGATCGAGGCATCGATGACGAATCTCATCGTCCTCGACTTCTGGGCGGAGTGGTGCGGGCCGTGCAAGGCGCTCGGCCCCGTGCTCGAGAAGGTCGCCGCCGACTACGCCGGCAAGGGCGTGAAGCTCGTCAAGATCGACGTCGACAAGAACCAGACGATCGCCGCGCAATTCCGCATCCAGTCGATCCCGACCGTCTATGCGGTCTGGCAGGGCCGCCCGGTCGCCGATCTGACGAACGCGCGCACCGAATCGCAGCTGAAGCAGTATCTCGACCAGATTCTGGAGCAGCTCCAGATCGCCGGCGGCGGCGAGGACGGGGCAGCCGACATCGAGCCGCTGATCGAGGCGGCGAACGCTGCGCTCGCCGAGGGCGCGCTCGCCGAGGCCGAGCAGATGTTCGCAGCCCTCTCCGCCGAACTGCCGGAGCGTGCCGACCTCAAGGCCGGCCATGCCCGCGCGCTGCTCGGGCTCGGCCGAGTCGAGGAGGCGGAGGCTGTGCTCGCCGCGGTGCCGGCCGAGGAGAAGGACCCTGGCATCGCGCAGGCGCGCGCGGCGCTGGCGCTGGCGAAGGCGGCGACCCCGGTCGACGATCTCGGTGCGCTGCAGGCCAAGGTCGCGGCCGACGGCGGCGATCTCGAGGCGCGGTTCGAGCTCGCTGGCGGGCTGATGGCGCGCGGCGACCGCGACGGCGCCGCCGACCAGCTGCTGGAGATGATCCGCATCGACCGCACCTGGCGCGAGGGTGCGGCCCGCGACAAGCTGCTGACGCTGTTCGAGGCGGTCGGGCTCGAGGACCCCTGGGTGATGAACACGCGCCGGCGGCTGTCGGCGATCCTGTTCAGCTGATGGCCGGGCGGCGGGCATGACGGACGGCTTCGGCTCCGACTCGCTGCCGGAGGTCATCCCGATCTTTCCGCTGTCGGGGGCCGTCCTGCTGCCGCGCGGGACGCTGCCGCTCAACATCTTCGAGCCGCGCTATCTGGCGATGGTGCGCGACGCCATGAAGGGCGACCGGCTGATCGGGATGATCCAGCCGCGCGCCAAGGCCCCCGAGCCGCCGCCGCTCTACGACATCGGCTGCGTCGGGCGGATCACGCAATATTCGGAGACCGGCGACGGGCGGCTGCTCATTGCGCTGACCGGGCTGTCGCGCTTCCGCATCGACCGCGAGCTGGCGGTGATCACGCCCTACCGGCAGGTGGTCGCGGATTATGCCGCTTGGGCGGGGGACTGGGCGACGCCCGATCCGCTGCCGGCGGCCGTGCGCGCCGATCTCGAAGGTTCGCTGCGCGCCTATCTCGATGCACTCGGCATGTCGGCGGACTGGGATGCGGTCGCCAACGCCGACGATGAATCGCTCGTCAACACGCTTGCCGCGGTCTGTCCGTTCGATGCCGTCGAGAAGCAGGCGCTGGTCGAGACCGGCACCATGCTGGAGCGCGCGCACACGCTGTCGGCGCTGATGGCGTTCGCCGGCAACAGCGGCGACGACGAAGACACCAAGCCGACTCTGCAATAGGGGCGCGCCCATGGCCGAGATCGATCCCCGCCTCCTCGCCATCCTTGTCTGCCCGCTGACGAAATCGCGGCTGCGCCATGATGTCGAAGCCGGCGAGCTGGTCAGCGACAGCGCCGGATTGGCCTATCCGATCCGCGACGGCGTGCCGGTGCTGCTCGCCTCCGAGGCGCGCGAAATCGGGCGTTAGCTTGCAATCCCGCCGACAAGCGCCCACATGGGGCGCGCTAACGTTGCCTGCGACGGAGTGCCGGGCATCGTCACGATCCCCCTCCCTCCCTTTCGAGCCGCTTTGGCCCTGGCGGCCGGCGTTCGGCCCCGGGCACGACCCGTCCTGACGAAAGGGACCCCCATATGACGACCGGAACCGTGAAGTTCTTCAACGCCACGAAGGGCTTCGGCTTCATCCAGCCCGACGGCGGCGCGAAGGACGTGTTCGTCCACATCAGCGCGCTCGAGCGCTCGGGCATCCGCGGCCTCGCCGACGGCCAGAAGGTTACGTTCGACACCGAGACGGACCGTCAGGGCCGCCCGGCCGCGACGAACCTCCAGCTCGCATGACGGCCGCGCCGGCGGGGGACAGTGCTGTCGACCCGCCGGCGCCGCCTGCCGCACTGCGCCCCCGCGTCACCCGAAAGGAGACGGCCATGCAGGCGATCGAGTTCTACCGTGCGCAGGCGATCGACATGCGCCGCCAGGCCGAAGCCGCGGCGCTGCCGAGCGTGCGCGAACGCTGCGAACGCGCCGCTTCGGCGTGGGAAGCGATGATCGACCGCGCCGAAAAGTTCGAGGCGCAGAAGGCGGTCAACCTCAAGGGCCGCGAGGCGAACTGACGCGCGGCTCCGTTTAGGCCAGCGCGCCCTGCAGCAGCTTGGGCAGGTCGCCGGTCTGGCCGCGCGCCTCCGCCATGAAGAAATCCTTGAGCGGCGACAGCCGTTCGACCGCGGCAAGGCCGAGCCGCCGCACCGCCGCCGCCGGCTTGCCGGGCAGACCGAACAGCCGGACGAGAAGATCGCCGACGCCCGCCACCGTCGCCGCATCGAGCCGCCGCCAGCGCTGATAGCGCTCCAGCACCACCGGCGAACCGAGATCGAGCCCCAGCCGCGCCGATTCGACGAGTACCTCGGCGAGCGCCGCCGCGTCCCGCAGCCCGAGATTGAAGCCCTGCCCCGCAATCGGATGGATGCCGTGCGCGGAGTCGCCGACGAGCACCAGCCGGTGATCGACGTAGCGCTCGGCATGATGGAAGCCGAGCGGCCAGGTCTGCACCGGCGCGATGAAGTCGAACTTCCCGAGGAAGCCGCCCATGCGCTTGTCGAATTCGGCGGCGAGCGCGCGCTTGGGCAGCGCCAGCCACCCCTCCGCCTCGCTTTCCGGCACCGACCAGACGATGCCGGAGCGCGTGCCCGGGTTCATCGGCAGGATCGCGAACGGGCCGGTCGGGTAGAACAGCTCGAAGGCGACGTTACCGTGGTTCGCCTCATGCTCGATCATCGTGACGATGCCGCGGTGGCCATACTGCCACTTGCCGATGCGGATGCCGGCGGCGTCGCGCAGCGGCGAGCGGCGGCCTTCCGCTGCGACGACGAGCGGCGCGCGCAGCTCGGTGCCGTCGTGGAGCGTGACCTCGACGCCCGCTTCAGTGCGGTCGATGCGGGTGGCGCGCGCCGGCGCATGGATGGTGACGTTCGCCGCCTTGCGCCCGGCGGTGATGAGCGCAGCGCGCAGCACCCGGTTCTCGAACATCACGCCAAGCGGCGTATCTTCCGCGCGCCCGTCGAAGTGGAGGTGGAGAGGCGACAGGCCGTCGGTGACACGGATCTCGCGGATCGGACAGCCCTCGCTGTCGATCGCATCGCCGATGCCGATCGCCTGCAGCATCTTCACCGACGCCGACGAGATCGCCGAGGCGCGACCATCGAAGCCGGGGGCGAAGGTGGTGTCGAGATCGGCGGTGTCGACGACGACGCTCGTCATCCCGTGCGCATCGAGCGCCACCGCCAGCGCCATGCCGACCAGTCCGCCGCCGATGATGATCACGTCGCTGTGCTGGGTCATGCCGCGCTTCTAGCCTGCTTCCCTCGCGCGCGCGAGGGGGCGTGGATGAGTGCCTGTTTTTTGGGCGTGCAGCTTCGGCTGTCCAAAAAATAGGCCGGAAGCGGTGCGACTGACCCAAGCCTCACCCCACCCTTACCCGCCCCATCAAGGGGCGGGGGGCTTCGACGATTGGGCTTGGTTCTCCGGCTGCCAGCCTCGACCCGCCGCTTGAGTCCCCCGCCCCTTGATGGGGCGGGTAAGGGTGGGGTGAGGCCGGGCCTAGAGCGCGTCGCTGCCGGTCGCAGCCACTTGGCACGCCCCCTGCTTAGCCACCTGCGGGCGCCTTCGGGCTCCTGTGCTCGCTCGGGGCCGTAAGGTCCTCACCTTAATCGGCCGGAGGCCTCCTCCGGCCGATTTTTCGTGGCGGTGGCTTGACCGGGGACTCCCACCTTCGACAAGGTGCGCGCCGAGTATAAGGGCCGGGTGGGGGGCCTTGGGCGTATGGCGCGTGTCGGTGCAACGAAGCGGGCGTCGCTTCTGCCGGAAAGCTGGGTGGCCGGGATGCGGCGCGCGGTGCGGGTCGCGGCGGGCGTCGCGGTCGTCGCGGCGATGCTGGCGCTTGCCGCGGCGCTCATCACCTACAACCCGGCCGATCCCTCGCTCAACACCGCCAGCGGGCGCGCGCCGACCAATGCGCTCGGCGCGTTCGGCGCAACCTTTGCCGATCTTGTCCTGCAGGGCGTCGGGCTGGCCGGCCTGCTGCTGCTGCCGATGATCGCCGCGCTCGGCGTCCGCATCGTCCGCGACCAGCCGCTCGACCGCTGGCGGCGCTATGCGACGGCGACGCTCGGCAGCGCGGTCGTCGCGGCGGCGGCGCTGGGGGCGGCGACCTCGCCGACCGCAGAGTTCCCGGCCGGCTTCGGCGGCATCATCGGACTGGTCACTGGCCTCGGCGTCTCCGCGCTGGCCGGGCTGCTGCCGCCGGAAACGCCGGCGTTCGTCGTGCCCGCGGTCGCCGCGACGCTGCTCGGCGCGGGGGCGCTGGCGCTTTGGTTTTGGGGCCTCGGCGTCGACCGCGAGGACTGGGCGCGGCTGATCGGCCGGATGCGCGGTGCCGAGGGCGACGACGACTTCGACGAGGATGCGGACGATCCCGACTATGGCGAGGACGATGCCGACGAGGCCCCGGTCCGCGTCCGCACCCCGCGCACGGCCGCCGTCGCCGACGAGGAGACGCCTGCCACCGCCGCCGCGCCGCGCGCCAAGATCCTCGATCGCATAGCGCCGCCCACGCCTTCGAAGCGCGTCCAGCGCGAGAAGCAGGCCGCACTCGATCTCGGCGACACTTACGAACTCCCCGGCTTGTCTCTGTTGAAGGAGCCACCGAAGCCGAGCGGCGTGAAGGTCGATGCAGCGAGCCTCGAACAGAACGCCCGCCTGCTCGAAAGCGTGCTCGAGGACTTCGGGGTGAAGGGCGAGATCACCCAGGTTCGTCCCGGCCCGGTGGTGACGATGTACGAGCTGGAGCCTGCCGCCGGCATCAAGGCCAGCCGCGTCATCGGCCTCGCTGATGACATCGCGCGCTCGATGTCGGCGATGTCGGCGCGCGTCGCGGTCATTCCGGGGCGCAACGTCATCGGCATCGAGCTTCCCAACGCCCGCCGCGAGATGGTGTCGCTGTCCGAGCTGCTGGCGTCCGCCGCCTTCGAGGATCAGTCGGCGGCGCTGCCGCTCGTGCTTGGCAAGAACATCGCGGGCGACCCCGTCATCGCCGACCTCGCCCCGATGCCGCACCTGCTCATCGCCGGCACCACCGGCTCGGGCAAGTCGGTCGGCCTCAACTGCATGATCCTGTCGCTGCTCTACCGGCTGACCCCCGAGCAGTGCCGGATGATCATGATCGACCCGAAGATGCTGGAGCTCAGCGTCTACGACGGCATCCCGCACCTGCTGTCGCCCGTCGTCACCGAACCGGCGAAGGCGATCCGTGCCTTGAAATGGGCGGTCGAGCAGATGGAGGACCGCTACCGGATGATGGCGAGCATCAACGTGCGCTCGCTGGCCGGCTTCAACCAGCGCGTCCGCGAAGCGAAGGCGAAGAACCAGCCGTTCACCCGCAAGATCCACACCGGCTACGATCAGGAGACCGGCCAGCCGATCTACGAGACCGAGACGCTGGAGTTCGAGCCGCTGCCCCTCGTCGTCGTCATCGTCGACGAGCTCGCCGACCTGATGATGACCGCCGGCAAGGAGGTCGAGTTCCTTATCCAGCGGCTCGCGCAGAAGGCGCGCGCGGCGGGCATCCACCTCATCATGGCGACGCAGCGCCCCTCGGTCGACGTCATCACCGGCGTCATCAAGGCCAACCTGCCGACCCGCATCAGCTTTTCGGTGACGTCGAAGATCGACAGCCGCACCATCCTCGGCGAGCAGGGCGCCGAACAGCTGCTCGGCAAGGGCGACATGCTCTACATGCCCGGTGGCAAGCAGATCGCCCGCGTCCACGGGCCGTTCGTCTCCGACGAGGAGGTCGAGGCGGTGGCGGCGCACTGGAAGGACCAGGGTCTGCCCGACTACATCGCCGCGGTCACCGAGGAGCCGGCCGAAAGCGAGGGCTTCGCCTTCGACGGCGACGATCCCGAGGACGGCGAGGCCGATCTCTACCGCCGCGCGGTGCAGATCGTCGCGGAATCGCAGAAGGCCTCGACCAGCTACCTCCAGCGCCAGCTCCGCGTCGGCTACAACAACGCCGCGCGCCTCATCGAGCGGATGGAGAAGGACGGATACGTCGGCCAGCCCGATCATGTCGGCCGCCGCGAAGTGCTCGTCGATCCCGACGGACAGCGGGTGCTCTAGACAGCGAAGGCCGCCTCAGGCCGCGGTCGATTCTCCGGCGTCGGCGCGGGCGAGGCGGTCGGCGAAGGCAGCGGCGCTCATCGGCTTGCCGAACAGCCAGCCCTGCAACAGCGTGCAGCCGGCGGCGCGGAAGGCGTCCGCCTGCGAGCGGGTCTCGACGCCCTCCGCCACGACCGGCAGCCCGAGTGCGGCGGCGAGCTTGACGACGGCCGCCGCCGCATCGGCGGCCTGCGCGCCGGCGGCGCTGACAAGGAACGCCCGCGTCAGCTTCAGCCCGTCGAGCGGCAGGCGGCCGAGCTGCTGGAGCGAAGCGAAGCCGGTGCCGAAATCGTCGAGCGCGATGCGCACGCCGAGATCGCGCAGCATCCCGAGAGTCGCCGCCGTCGCGCCGATGTCGCGGACCAGCCGGCTTTCCGTGATCTCGAGGATCAGGCGTTCGGGCGGCATCCCGGTGTCGCGCAGGATCCTCACCAGCTCGTCAGCGAAGGCCAGGTCCCAGACCTCGGCCGCCGACAGGTTGACCGAAATGTCGACCCGCCAGCCCGCCGCCTCCTCGCACGCGCGTCGCAGCACCTGCCGCGTCAGGTCAGAGATCAGGCCTGCTTCCTCGGCGATGGCGATGAAGCGGTCGGGGTCGATGGCGCCGAGCGTCGGGCTCTTCCACCGCGCCAGCGCTTCGGCGGCGACGATGCGCTCGTCGCTGGCGCGCACGACTGGCTGGAACTGCACCTCGATCCCGCCGGCCGCGAGCGACTCGCGCAGCTCGGCGGCGATCTGCCGGCGCTGGTCGCGGCCCTCCTCGAGCGCCGGCTCGTAGAGCCGCCAGCGCCGCTTGCCCGCGGCCTTCGCCGCATACATGGCGACGTCGCCGCGGCGGACCAGCTCATCGGCGTCGATGCCGCGCCCGCCGACCGCGACGCCGACGCTGGCGCCGACATAGACCTTGTGACCTTCGGCCTCGAGCGGTTCGGCGAAGCGGTCGACGATGGTCTGCGCCAGCGCGCGGGCGCGGCCGGCGATGGCGCGCCGCCCGTGGATCAGCACCGCGAATTCGTCGCCGCCGAAGCGCGACGGCTCGGTCGGGCTGACGTCGCGCAGCCGTCGCGCCGCCTCGACGAGCAGGGCGTCGCCGATGCTGTGGCCGAAGGCGTCGTTGACCTCCTTGAAGCCGTCGAGATCGAGATAGACGAGCGCGACCTCGTCGCCGGCCGCCAGCGCCGCCGCGACGCGCTGGGCGAACCCGCGGCGGTTGGTGAGTTCGGTGAGCGCATCGACCCTGGCGAGCTGCATCGCCTCGGCGCGGCTGGCGACCAGCTCTTCGGCGCGGCGGCGCGCGGTCGAGGCGCCGACGATGCCGGCATAGGCGAGCAGCAGGAACACGATCCCGGCGATGGGCAGCACATCGACCGCGCTGGCGAAGCCCGGCATGTCCGAATCCCAGGCGAGGCGGGCGATCGGCCGGTCGTCGATGCCGAGCACGGGCGCGCTCACCGGGGCGCGGGCGTCCGTGGCGATCACCCGCAGATTGCGGAAGCCCGACGCCTTGGAAATCTCGGCCAGCGTCTTGTCGTCGAGATGCTTGACGACCAGCAGCCAGCGGACCGGATCGCCGGGGCCGGCGAGCGCCGTATCGATGGGCTGGATCCGCACAAGGCTCGCCATCGCCGGCCGCCCCGACAGCGAGATCATCGCCGCCGCGCCGTCGGGCGCGACCGCGGTCTCGGCGCGGCCAAGAAGATAGCCAAACTGGGCCCCGAGCATGTCGACGGCGCTCGCCGCCACGACCCTGCCGCGAAGCGACGCGTAAAGCGTTTCGCCGCTCGGCCCGAGGATGAAAACGTCCTGGAAGTCGATGGTGCCATAGGCGTCGGGGCCGAGGCTGCTGTCGATCCAGTCGCGATTGAAGTCCTTGACGATGTGGCGGTAGGCCTCGTCCCAGTTGGCGTTGTCGACCCCCGACAGTTCGATCCGGTCGACGAGATAAGTCTGAACGCTATCGGCGCGCCGCAATTCGGCGGCGCGCGCATCGATGTTCTGGCGATCGGCCATGAACACGATCGTCGCCAGCATCAGCGCCGGGGCGATGAGCGCGACGAGCAGGTGGAGCTGGCGGATGCCGGCCGGAGTCGCCGATCCCGGTCCCCAGGCGCGCACGGCGTCGGCGACGCGCGCCGCCAGCCGCGGAAACCGCGTGCTGCGCCCGTCCGTTTCAGCCGTCGTCCGCCGTCCGGTCATCATGCTCCCGTCAGCCGCCGGGGGTTCAGCGGCTGTTCAATGGCCAAGCGCCACCTTAAAGCGTCAGCAAGTCCGAAGGGAAACAGAGTTGCCGCGTCCGATTGTCGCCCCCGTAATGATCGCCGTCGCCGCGCTCGTCGCGCCGGCCGCCGCGCAGGCGCCCGCGCCCCTGACCCAGGTCGCGCAGCACCTCAAGGGGCTGACGACGATGACCGCGGCCTTCACCCAGACCGCGAGTTCGGGGCAGGTGCTGCGCGGGCAGCTGACGCTCGCCCGGCCGGGGCGAGTCCGCTTCCAGTACGAGCCCGGCGTGCCGCTGCTCGTTGTCGCCGACGGCAAGGCGCTGACGATGATCGATTACGAGGTCGCGCAGGTGTCGCGCTGGCCGATCCGCGGCACCCCGCTCGCCGTGCTGCTCGATCCCGACGTCGATCTGGCCAAGTTCGCCCGGCTGCTTGGGCCGGATGCGGGCGGCGTTCCCGGCTTCGTCACCGTCGAGGCGCGCGATCCCAAGCACCCGGAATATGGGACGATCACCCTCTACTTCGCGCGCCGTGCCGGCGCGCCCGCGGGGCTCCAGCTCGCCGCCTGGCGCGTGCTCGATGCGCAGGGCGCGGTGACCCAGGTGCAGCTGGCCGAGGTGCGCTTCGGCGTGCCGGTCGCCAAGAACGCCTTCGCCTGGCGCGATCCGCGGCGGACGACGCGCCCCGGCGGACGCGGCTGATCGTCGACGAAACGACGGCCAGCGTCGACGGGCGGACTCCCGGCCGGCTCTTGAAATCGGACCGCAGCGTTCCCATCTCCGGTCTGCAGGCGCGACGCCCCACCGGGATTTGCCCCCTGTTGCCCGAGGGCGATGCGACTGCATGCGTGACGAGCGCAAACCGGCCCCCGCTCCAACTGCCCCCGGAGCGGGGGCCAATTCGTTTCCGGGGCTGTCGCGGCCCTGACGAACTCCCGCTTTCACGGCTTGTCGGGCGCCGACGCGGGACCTAGACCGTCGCCATGGCCCGTCTCTCCATCGCCAGCTGGAACATCAACTCGGTGCGCGCGCGCATCGGCATCGTCGAGCGCTTCCTGCGTCAGGAGGCGCCCGACATCCTGTGCCTGCAGGAGACGAAGGTCGTCGACCGCGACTTCCCGCACGCGATGTTCGAAGAGCTCGGCTACGTCCACCGCATGACCAACGGCCAGCCGATGCACCACGGCGTCGCCATCCTGTCGAAGGTGCCGCTGCGCGAGGATCGCCGCCACGACTGGCAGGACAATGGCGAGGCGCGGCACCTCGGCGTGCGCCTGCCCAACGGCATCCTGCTCGAGAATGTCTATGTGCCCGCCGGTGGCGACATTCCCGACCCCATCGCCAACCCCAAGTTCGGGCAGAAGCTGCGCTACTACGACCGCATGACCGACTGGTCGGCGGGGCTGCGCGAGCCGACCGTTCTCGTCGGCGACATGAACATCGCCCCGCTTGAATGCGACGTGTGGAACCACAAGGCGCTGCTCGATGTGGTCAGCCACACGCCGGTCGAGGTCGCCAAGATGAACGACCTCATGGCGAGCCATGGCTGGGTCGATATCGGGCGGACCTTCTTCCCCGCGCCGCAGCGGCACTACACCTGGTGGAGCTACCGCGCCGCCGACTGGAAGGCCTCCGACCGCGGCCGCAGGCTCGATCATGTCTGGGCGAGCCCGAAGCTGGCGCAGCACGCGGTCGGCTACCGCGTCGTCGAGCCGGCGCGGAGCTGGGAAAAGCCCTCCGACCACATTCCGATGATCGTCGAGTTCGACTGGTGACGGCCGACGCCGCCCGGGGGGTTGCGCGCGCCATCGACGAGCTGAAGCGCGGCGAGGCGGTCCGGATCGGGCCGTTCGACGTTCTCGCGGTGGAGACCGCCGATGCGGCGAGCCTGGCGGCCTTCGACGCCGATGCGCCTGCCGACCTGCTGCTGAGCTGGCCGCGCGCCGCGACGCTCAAGATCGTCAACCAGAAGACGGCGGCCGAGGCGGGGCCGGTGCGGGTGGCGCGCGAGCCGTGGATGGATCTGGCGAATGCGCTCGCCGCCGCCGATCCGGCGCGCGATCTGGCCACCCCCCTCAAAGGCCCCTACCGCGCCGCTCCGCTGGGCGATGCCGATGCGGCGGCCGCCGCAATCCGGCTGGCGAAGCTCGCCGGGCAGATGCCGGCGGTGTTCGTGCGCGCCGCGCGCGACGGCGATCTGCTCGCGGTCGATGCGGCGGCAGTGCTGGCGTGGCGGAGCAGCGACGGCCTGCGCATCGCGGTGCGGGCGCGGCTCCCCATCGAGGCGGCGGAGGATTGCGAGATCGTCGCCTTCCGCACCTCCGGCGGCGGGCCGGAGCATCTGGCGCTCGTCATCGGCGACCCCGATCGCAGCAAGCCGGTGCCGGCGCGGCTCCATTCGGCCTGCCTCACCGGCGATCTGCTCGGCTCCCTGAAATGCGACTGCGGCCCGCAGCTGCGCGCCGCGCTGGCGCGGATCGCCGAACTCGGCGGCGGCGTGCTGCTCTACCTCCAGCAGGAAGGGCGCGGCATCGGCCTCGTCAACAAGCTGCGCGCCTATGCGCTGCAGGATCAGGGCTTCGACACTGTCGACGCCAACCTCCGGCTCGGCTTCGACGTCGACGAGCGCGATTTCGCGCTGGCCGCGCGGATGTTCGAGCTGCTGGGCGTGCGCGAGGTGGCGCTGCTCACCAACAATCCGGCCAAGGTCGCCGCGCTCGAGGCCGAGGGCGTGCGCGTCGCCGAACGGCTGCCGCTGAAGGCGGGCGAGGGCGCGCACAACGCCGCCTATCTCGCCACCAAGGCGGCACGAACCGGGCACCTTCTCTGATCCGGGTCGACACCGCGGCGGGAACGCTCAGCGCCTTTGGGCGGACCATCCCCTGCGCCATCGGCAAGGGCGGCGCGCGCCCGGCTGCCGACAAGCGCGAGGGCGACGGGGCGACCCCGCTTGGCGTCTGGCCACTCCGCGCCGCGCTGTTGCGGCCGGACCGGGTCACCGCCCCCGCGACCGCGCTGCCGTGGCGCTGGATCCGCCCCGATGACGGCTGGTCCGACGGCGCGGGCGATCCCGCCTACAACCGCCCGGTCCGCCACCCGCACGCCTTCTCCGCCGAACGGCTGTGGCGCGACGATGGCCTCTACGACGTCATCCTCGTCCTCGGCCACAACGATGCGCCGCCCGTCGCCGGCATGGGCAGCGCGATCTTCTGGCACTGCTGGGCGGATGCGAAGCCGACCGAGGGCTGCGTCGCCATCGACAAGGCCGAGCTGCTGGCGCTGCTCCCGAAGCTGGCGGCAGGCATGCCGGTCGACATCGTTTGATTCTCCCTCCCCCGAACCGGGGGAGGGATGGGGTGGGGGTGTTTCAGAACAGGGCGCTTCGTTCGAGAAGCCCCCCACCCTGACCCTCCCCCGGTTCGGGGGAGGGGAT
>JADCGM010000217.1 GCA_020249025.1 Alphaproteobacteria bacterium | reverse complement strand
TCGCCCATTGGCGGCGCTTCGCGGTTCCGATCACCATGGCGGCGGGCGCTGCGTCGGTGGCGGGCATCGCGGTCGCGCTCGTCGGCTTTGTCAGCGGCGGCAGCCGGGAAGCGCTTCTCGCGACAATCGCGGTCGCCGGACTCGGCGTGTTCGCGCTCGCCATGCGCTACGACGTCAGCGACCGGACGCGCACCACACGGCGCACCGACGTCGCCTTCTGGCTGCACCTGCTCGCCGCGCCGATGATCATCCACCCGCTGTTCGTGCTGCTGGGTGTGGAGCGCGAGGCGCTGTCGGCGGCGGGCGCGGCCGGGATCGTCGCGACCTATCTGGTGCTGACAGTGGTGGCGGTCGCCATCGACCGCCGTGCCCTGCTCGTCTCGGCGCTCGTCTACATGGTTTGGGCGATCCAGACGCTCGTCACCCAGACCGGCGCGGTTGAACTCGGCGTGTCGCTGACCGCACTCGTCGTCGGGCTGTTCCTGCTGACGCTCTCGGCGCTGTGGCAGGGCATCCGGGCGCGCGTCGTCGCCGGCCTGCCGGGCGATCTGGCGGCGCGGCTGCCGGTGGCGGCCTAAGTCCCCTTCTCCCGCTTCGGGGAGAGGGTTAAGCTTCCACCAGCTTCAGCAGCCGCCGCTCGATCGGCGCGAGCACCGACTTCAGGTCGTGGCCGCGCCGCAGTGTCGCGCCGCCTTCGCCGACCAGCGCATATTGCCCCTGTTTCAGCCGCAGCGACGGGCGCTTGACGATCTGGACCTCGGGCCGTTCGGCGGCGCGGCGGAAGGCGCTGAAGACGGCCGAGTCGCGGTCCATGGCGATGGCGTAGTCGCGCCACTGGCCTTCGGCGACCATGCGCCCGTAGACGTTGAGGATGACGGCGAGCTCGGCCCGGTCGAAGGCGGTCTGCGCGAGCGGCCGGCCGGCCTGCGGGAACGGGGTGACCTCGCCCATCAGGCTGCGGGTCCGGCCTTCCGCTTCACCGGCTGACGATCCACGAGCAGCTCCTCCAGCCGCTTGCGAAGCGTCTCGACCTCGCACTGGAGGATCTCCAGCTGCTGCGTCTGCGGGTCGAAGCGCTCGCTGCACGGCGTTCCATAGGGAACGAACGGCTGCTGATAGGTTTCCGCGTCAACGAGCGTGGGCTTCGCCGGAATGCCGATCATCACCGCGCCCGGCGGCACGTCCTTCGTCACCACCGCATTGGCGGCGATGCGCGCGCCCGCGCCGACGGTGATGGGCCCGAGGATCGCCGCCCCCAGCGAGACGATGACGCCGTCGCCGATGGTCGGGTGGCGCTTGCCGCCGACGCCGTCGGTTGGGTTGCGCCCGCCGAGCGTCGAGCCCTGGTACATCGTCACGTCGTTCCCGATCTCGGCGGTCTCGCCGATGACGACGAAGCCGTGGTCGATGAACAGGTTGCGCCCGATCTTGGCGCCCGGATGGATGTCGATTCCCGTCAACAGCCGCGAGATGTGGTTGACGAAGCGGGCGAGGAAGAACAGCTCGCCGCGATAGAGCCAGTGCGCGAAGCGGTGCATGCCGAGCGCCAGCACGCCCGGATAGATGAGCACTTCCAGCCGCGACCGCGGCGCCGGGTCGCGCGCCTTGATCGAGTCGAGATAGTCGATCAGCGAACCCAGCATCGCGCTACTCCGTTGCGATAAGCTACCTATTATAGACCGGCACGGCGCGAAACGCCAGCCCCGGCGGAACGCGCCTCTACCGCCATCGTTGTCGCCGCACCTTCTAAGTGACGGGAGATATTCGATGAGCGACGACAACAATCGTGGCCTCGAGGGCCGCGGCCCGACGGGCGGCTTCGGCGATGGCAACCGCGACGACGTGTCGAAGACGCGCAGCCAGACCGGCATGGACACGCAGGGCCGCAGCCCGGACTATGACAGCGACCGGCTCGGCGACAGCGGCTTCCGCGGCGGCCACGCCACCGACAACAACCGCGACATGGGCGGCTCGATGAGCACCGCCATGGGCGGCGGCGCGACCTCCACCTCCGACTTTTCCGACAATACCGACGGCATGGGCCGCGACCGCAGCGACACCATTTCAGCGGACGAGACCGGCAAGCTGATCTCGTCGGACAAGGTCGTCGGCACCGCGGTCTACAATCGCGACGGCGATCATCTCGGCACCATCTATTCGGTGATGATCCACAAGATCTCGGGCCGGGTCGCCTATGCGGTGATGTCGTTCGGCGGCTTCCTCGGCATCGGCGAGCGCTACCACCCGCTGCCGTGGGACGTGCTGACTTATGACGAGACCAAGGGCGGCTACAACATCGACCAGTCGGCCGAGCAGCTGCGCGACGCGCCCAACTACAGCCGCGAGGAGCTCGACACCCTCGACTACGGCCAGCGCGGCGGCGAGATCCGCGACTATTACGGCGTCGGCATGGGGGGCATGACCGGCGGCGTGAGCCCAATGGGCCGCATGTAGGCAAGGCTCCGCAATCCCGGCGTCGCCGCCGGGGTTGCGGACTGCCGGGAGGCGCGGCTTAAGGGGCTGTGCCCTTCCCCCTCGTCCACCACCCCGACTATGTCGCCCCGCTGCCGCCG
>JADCGM010000216.1 GCA_020249025.1 Alphaproteobacteria bacterium | reverse complement strand
CGAGCTCGGGACGGGTGACGAACAGGCGGGTGAGCTTCTTCGCGCCAAGGTCGTAGAGATAGGTCGCGGTCGGCGCGGTCACCGGATCGACTGAGACGAGCCAGCGGTCGTCGGCCTGGGTGCGCGAGGTGACACTGAAATCGCCCTTCAGCTGCGCCTTCAGGAAGTCGAGGTCGCCCTTGATGGCCGGATCGACGGCGCGCCACTCGTTGCGCAGATAATAGACCGAGTAACCCTCGACCTTGCCGGTCACAGGGTTGGTGATGGCCGTGCCGATGTCGGCGCGCTTGTCCTCGGCGATGACGGTACGCGTACCGGTCGCGACATCCTCGGCGATAAGCGCCGCGGTGTCGCGGCCGCGCGAGTCGACCCAGTAGAGCGTCTTGCCGTCGGCGGTGTAGCTGACGGGCGAGGTCGTCAGCGCATCGTCGAGGCCGGTCGAGGCGAAGGGCGTCGCGGCGATCTTGCCATTCTCGACCTTGAAGAAATCGGTGCCGCCGGCGGCGTTCGCCTTGGTGGCGAGCCGGATGTTGTGGAGCTGGTCGGTGACGAAGCCCGAATAGCCGTCGTTCTGGAGGACCAGCGTCAGCTTGCCGGTCTTCAAGTCGAGGCTGTGGATGTCGTGCCAGCGCGGGTCGCGGTTGTTGACACCGATGAGGATCGAGCCCGGCACCAGCGGGCTGACGCTTTCGATCTGGACGCGGGTCTTCTCGAACGGGGTCAGCGTGCGCTGCACGCCGCTCACGACGTCGACGCCGTAGAGCAGGAAATTCTCGTCGCCGCCCTTGTCGTTGACGAACATCACCATCGACGAATCGGGGGCCCAGAAGTGCTGGCGGATCGGGCGCGTGGTCTCGGCGGTGAGCGGCTTCGCCTTGGACGGATCGGCGGCGGGGGCGACCCAGATGTTCATGACGCCGTCGCGCGGCGCGATCCACGACAGCCACTTGCCGTCGGGGCTGAGACGGCCCTGCGTGCGGAACGGATTGCCGAACAGCTTGGTGCGCTCGATCAGCGGCACCGCACCGGGCGCGGCCGGCGTGCCCTGCGCAACGGCGGTGGCGGCGGTCGCCAGCATGGCGGCCAGCAGAACAGGCTTGATCATGGAATTCCCTCCCGGCGTGTCTTCGTGGGAGGAAGATAGGCCGCCGGGGGCGCGGCTTTCAACGGAGGATCGTTGGGGGTGGGGTGAGGATTGGGTATCCCGCGACGCCCCCGGACCCCGTCACCCCTGCGGCGGCACCGGCGGGGTTTCGCCCGCTTCGCCGTGCTTCATCAGGATCGGGGCCTGGGCCAGCGCAAAGGCGAGCGAGAGCGGGGTGACGATCCAGGTCTTGAACATGACCCATTGATCGGTGCTGACCGAGCGCCAGACGGCTTCGTTGAGGATCGCCATGGCGAGGAAGAACAGCGCCCAGTTGCGGGTGAGCAGGCGCCAGCCCTCGTCCGACATCGCCGGATAGGCGGACTTGAGCAGGTTCTTGAGCAGCGGCCGGCCCGAGACGAGCGCGTAGAGCAGCAGCGAGGCGTAAAGGCCGTAAAGGATCGTCGGCTTGACCTTGATGAAGACTTCGTCGTGGAGCCAGAGCGTCAGCCCCCCGAAGGCGGCGACGACGACGCCGTTGAACCAGAGCAGCGGCGAGATCGCGCCGGTGCGCAGCTTCGAAAAGACCATCGCCGCCGCGGTCGCGGCCATGAACACGCCGGTCGCGGCGAAGATGCGCTCGGCGTGGGGCACGGGCGCATAGCTGTTGGCGAGGAAGAACAGGATCAGCGGGCCGAAATCGACGGCGAGGCGGGCCCCCGCGCCGAGTTCGCGGCGGTCCGGTCCGGCGTCGGTCACGCTAGCTCTCCAGTCCGGCGAGCGCCCGGGCGAAGGCGCGCGGATCGAACGGGCGGAGGTCGTCGATGGTTTCGCCGACGCCGATGGCATGGATCGGCAGCTTGAAGCGTTCGGCCGCGGCGACGAGCACGCCGCCGCGCGCGGTGCCGTCGAGCTTGGTCATGACGAGGCCGGTCACGCCCGCGACGTCCTTGAACACCTCGATCTGGTTGAGCGCATTCTGCCCCGTCGTCGCGTCGAGGACGAGAACGACGTCGTGCGGGGCGGAGAGGCGCAGCTTGGTCAGCACACGCTTCACCTTGGCGAGCTCGTCCATCAGCCCGGACTTGTTCTGCAGCCGCCCGGCGGTGTCGATGATGAGCACGTCATGGCCGCCGGCGATGGCCTTTTCGAGCGCCTCGAAGGCGAGGCCCGCGGCGTCCGCGCCGACCTTGGAGGCGATCACCGGCGCATCGATGCGCCCGCCCCAGATCTGCAGCTGCTCGATGGCGGCGGCGCGGAAGGTGTCGCCCGCCGCCAGCATCACGCGGTAATCCTGCTCTTGGTACAGGTGCGCGAGCTTGGCGATCGTCGTCGTCTTGCCCGAGCCGTTGACGCCGACGACAAGGATCGTCTGCGGACGCGGAAAGGCGACGACCTCGAGCGGGCGGGCGACGGGGGTCAGCACCTTCTCGATCTCGGCGGCGACCGTCTCGCGCACCTCGCGGTCGGTGACGGCGGTGTCGTATTTGTCGGCGGCGAGGGCCGCGGTGATGCGCGCGGCCATGGCGGGGCCGAGGTCGGCGGCGATCAGCGCCTCCTCGATCTCCTCGATCATCGCATCGTCGAGGCGGCGCTGGCCGGTGACGACCGCACCGAGGCTGTCGCCGAGCTTCTGGGTCGAGCGGGTGAGCCCGGCGCGCAGCCGCGCCAGCCAGCCCTTGGGTTCGTCGAGCGCCATCAGGCCGCCTCCGCCAGCAACACGCCGTCCTCCAGCCCGAGCAGCCGCGCCCGGGCGATGCTGCGCGGCGCGGCGTCATGGATGAGCCGCACCGGCGCGAAGGCGGCGCTATGCCCGGAACGGCCGTCGAGTTCCACCAATACCTCCTCCGTGCCGCCCTGAAGGCCCGCCAGCCAGCGGGCGCGGCGCTCGGCGGCATGGGCGCGCAGAGCCGCGGCGCGGGCGCGGCGGACCTCGGGGGCGACCTGCGGCATGCGCGCGGCGGGCGTCCCCTCGCGCTCGGAATAGGGGAAGATATGGGCGTGGACGATGTCGCAATCGTCCAGCAGTTTCAGGGTGTTTGCGGCCATGGCTGCGGTTTCGGTGGGAAAGCCGGCGATGAGGTCGGCGCCGATG
>JADCGM010000215.1 GCA_020249025.1 Alphaproteobacteria bacterium | reverse complement strand
GGCGAACATCGATGTGAAGGGGCTTGCCACCAACGCGGGGATCGAGGCGCGGCGGCACGCGGTCGCAAGCGCGGATGCCGCGGTGGTGGCGCGGTTGCGCGACGCAGGGGCGATCATCCTCGGCAGCCTCAACATGCACGAGGCGGCGGCGGGCGCGACCACCGACAACGAGGCGTACGGCCGGGCAATGAACCCGCATCGGAGCGGGCATACGCCGGGCGGTTCGTCGGGCGGATCCGGTGCTGCAGTGGCGGCGGGGCTGTGTCAGGCGGCGCTTGGCACCGATACGCTGGGATCGGTGCGGATTCCGGCGGCCTATAACGGCGTCTATGGACTGAAGCCGACGCATGGGCTGGTCAGCGACGCCGGGCTGGTGCCGCTTGCGCGCCGGCTCGACGCGATCGGGCCGCTGGCGCGCTCGGTCTCCGATCTCGGCGCAATGATGCGGGTGATGGCGGAGCTCGCCCCGGCCGCGCCTGTGGTAAAGGTCGCGCTCCCTGACATCGTCGACCGCGTTGAAGTGCAGCGCGCGGTGCGGCAGGGCTATGATCTCGCCGCGAGCCTGATCGAAGGGCTGGGCATCGCGACGCAGCGCTATGCGCTCGATGCCGATCTGACCAAGGTCCGTGTCGGCGGCTTCGTCGAGGCGCTGGACGAGTTCACCGCGGATAATCGCAACGAGTTGGCGCGCAATCCGGACGGGTTCTCGAAACATCTGCGCGCGCTCGTCGGCTTCGCCGCCAACGCCTCGCCCGAGGCGCGCGCCGGGGGCAAGGCCGCGGTCGAGGCGGCGGCGGCGGCGGTGCGGGCGATCCTGCTCGATGCCGATGTCATCCTGTTGCCGACCGCGCCGCAGACCGCCTTTTCGCACGACGGCCCCGCGCCGGTGAGCCAAGCCGACTTCACGGGGCTGGCAAACGTCGCCGGGCTGCCGGCGCTGTCGCTGCCCGCCGGGTGGAGCGAGGACGGGCTGCCGGTCGGCGTCCAGCTGATCGGGCGGGCGAACGGCGAGGCGACGCTACTCGATCTCGCCGCGCGGCTCGACGCCGTGCTGAAAGGCTACGCCCCGCCGCCGGGGTTTGCGTGAGAGGGCCCCACCCCCCTTTTTTCCGTCATTCCAGCGAAAGCTGGAACCCAGCCGTGGTGCGCCGCCTTGCCGCCCGGAGGGCAGCTGTCAGGGGCTGGGTTCCAGCTTTCGCTGGAATGACGAGCTGATTTGATTGGGGATGCATTCGACGTTCAACAGGAGCAACGACCATGCGGATCATCGTGCTGTTCAATCTGAAGCCCGGCGCCGACGTCGCCGCCTATGAGCATTGGGCGAAGACCACCGACCTGCCGGTGGTGCGTTCGCTGCCGTCGGTCGACGACTTTCAGGTCTATCGCGCCACCGGGCTGCTGATCGGCGACGGCAAGCCGCCATACCAATACATCGAGGTCATCGACGTGCCCGACATGGAAGGCTTCGGGCGCGACGTGGCGTCGGAGACCGTCCAGAAGGGCGCGGCGGAGTTCGCCGAATTCGCCGACAACCCGCTCTTCATCCTCACCGAAGCGCTGAGGGAGGGGGCGTGATGAAGCGCCTCGGAGGGAAGGTCGCGGTCGTCACCGGCTCGGGCAAGGAGCGCGGGCTCGGCCAGGGCATCCTGCAGCGCTTCGCCGACGAGGGCGCGCACTGCGTCGTCTCGGATTTGCGGATCGACGCGGAAGCCGAGGGCGTGGCCGCCGAGCTTCGCGCGCGCGGCGCGAAGGTCGAGACGATCGCCTGCGACGTGTCGGATGCGGCGCAGTGCGCGGCGCTCGTCGAGGAGACGGTGAAGCGGTTCGGCCGGATCGACATCATGGTCAACAATGCCGGGATCGGCTTCATGATGAAGCCGCTGCTCGATGTCGATCCGAAGGACTGGGACCTTGTCATCGGAGTCAACCTGTCGGGCGCCTTCTACTGCACGCAGGCGGCGGCGCGGGCGATGGTGACGCAGGGCGGCGGCGGGCGGATCATCAACATCGCCAGCCAGGCGGCGAAGACGGGCTTCCCGCACCTCCCCGCTTATGTGTCGTCGAAGCACGGCATGGTCGGGCTGACCCGCGCCACCGCGGTCGAGCTCGGCAAGCACGGGATCACCGTCAACGCGGTCTGCCCCAACCATGTGACGACGGGCCTGGGCGCGCAGCAGAACGAGTATTTCTCGAAGCTGCTGGGCTTCGACACAGTCGAGGCCTATCTCGCCAACATGGCCGCGAAGAACCCGATGGGGCGGCCGGGCGTCCCGGGCGACACGGCCGCGGCCTGCGCCTTCCTCGCGTCCGATGACGCCTTCTACATCACCGGCGAAGCGCTGAACGTCAGCGGCGGCGAGGAGATGCACTAAGCAGGACGTAGCCCGCGAGCGCCGAGAGCAGCGAGCCGGCGAGAACGCCGATCTTGACCTCGTCGCCGCGGGTGGTGCCCTCGCCGAAAGCGAGCCCGCCGATGAACAGGCTCATGGTGAAGCCGATGCCGCAGAGGATGGCGACGCCGTAGACCTGCCGCCACGAGGCGTCGGCGGGCAGCTGCGCCGCGCCGAACTTCACCATCGCCCAGACCGCGCCGAAGATGCCGAGCTGCTTGCCGAGGAACAGGCCGAGCGCGATGCCGAGCGGCACCGGGGCCAGCGCCTCCTCAATGCCGAGGCCCGAAAAGCTGACACCGGCGTTGGCGAAGCCGAAGATCGGGACGACCGCGAAGGCGACCCACGGCGCGAGCCCATGTTCAAGCGTGTGGAGCGGCGAGTCCGTCGCTTCGGGCCGCCCCGGGGTCGGGCGCAGCGGAATGGTCAGCGCCACGGCGACGCCGGCGAGCGTCGCATGGACGCCCGACAGCAGCACCGCCACCCAGACGCCTGCGCCGACGAGCAGATAGGGGATAAGGCTGCGCACGCCGGCGCGGTTGAGGCCGTAGAGGAACGCGAGGCCGCCGGCCGCGCCGATCAGCGGGCCGAGTTGCAGGTCGCTGGTGTAGAACAGGGCGATGATGACGATCGCGCCGAGATCGTCGAGAACGGCGACAGCGGTCAGGAAGATCTTGAGCGAGGCGGGCACGCGCGAGCCGAGCAGCGCCAGAACGCCCAGCGCGAAGGCGATGTCGGTCGCCGCCGGGATCGCCCAGCCGCGCAGAGCGGTGGGATCGCCGCTGTTGATCGCGACGTAGATGAGCGCGGGGACGAGCATGCCCGCCACCGCCGCCGCGCCGGGCAGCGCCCGCCGCTCCCAGGTCGAGAGCTGACCGTCGAGCACCTCGCGCTTGATCTCCAGCCCGACGAGCAGGAAGAACAGCGCCATCAGCGCATCGTTGATCCAGTGCAGGACCGACAGCGGGCCGAGGTAGCTTTTCAGGACGCCGAAATAGCTGTCCGCGAGCGGCGAATTGGCGACGATGAGCGCCAGCACCGCGGCCCCGATCAGCACGAAGCCGCCGGCAGCCTCGCTCGCCATGAAGGTACGCAGCGCAGAACGGGGACGGGACGCGGTCATGGCGCGGATGTACCTGCGGGCGGACCGTGGCGGAAGCGAAATCGGGCGAATCCCCTCCCACCGACGGGGGGAGGGTCAGGGTGGGGGCGTCCCCGAACGAAGCGCTACATCCGGGCAGCCCCCCCACCCCTACCCTCCCCCGGTTCGGGGGAGGGGGTGCATCGCGGCAGCTCAAGCGCACTCCCCTACCCCTCCCTGGAGGGAGGGGAGGCCTCAGAAGAACACGTCGTCGGGATTGTAGACGAAATAGGCGACCACCGTTTTCGTGCGGCGGATGCCGTCGATGGCGGCGAGCTTGTCGTTGATGAGTTCGCCGACGTCCTCGCGGCTGTCGACGACGATCTTCACGAGCAGGTCCCATTTGCCGCTGATCGAGGAGACCTCCTTGACGTGGGGGACCTCCTTCACCAGCCGGCGGCCGACCTTGTAGGTCATGCCGCGCTCGACCTGCACGAAGACGAAGAATTGCTGTTTGGACATGGCGCGACCCTAAGAGCGGGGGCGCGGGCGTGGCAAGCCTAGTCGTCCTCGTCTTCACGGCCGGTGAGGTGGAGTTCGCGGGCGCGGATCTGGCGGGTCTGGCACCAGTGGATGAGCGCATCCTCGCGGCCGTGGGTCACCCACACCTCGTGCGGGGCGATCTCCATCAGCGTCTGCGTCAGCTCGTCCCAATCGGCGTGGTCGGAGATGACGAGCGGCAGCTCGACATTGCGCTGGCGCGCGCGCTGGCGGACGCGCATCCAGCCCGAGGCCATGGCGGTGATCGGATCGGGCAGCCGCCGCGACCACCGGTCGTTGAGCGCCGAGGGCGGCGCGACAACGATCTGTCCCTTGAGGTCGGCGGGATTCAGCCCCGCGGCCGGGCCCAGCTCGCCGAGATCGACGCCGTGCGCGGCGTAAAGGTCGCAGAGCTTCTGCATCGCGCCATGGATGTAGACCGGAGCCGCATAGCCGAGCGCGCGCAGTTCGGCGATCAAGCGCTGCGCCTTGCCAAGCGCATAGGCCCCGACGAGGACGCAGCGATCGGGGTTGGCAGCGCGGGCGTCGAGCAGCTTCTGGATCTCTCCTGACGTGTCGGGGTGGCGGAAGACGGGCAGGCCGAAAGTCGCCTCGGTGATGAAGATGTCGCACGGGACCGGCTGGAACGGCGCACAGGTCGGATCGGGGCGGCGCTTGTAGTCGCCGGAGACGACGATGCGCTCGCCGCGATGTTCGAGCAGGATCTGGGCGCTGCCGAGCACATGGCCCGCGGGAACGAAGCCCGCGGTGACGCCGCCGCCGAGATCGACGGTCTCGCCGTACTGCACCCCCTGCCCGCCCGGCTGGGGGCCGTAGCGGGCTTCCATGATCGCCAGCGTCCCGGGCGTCGCCAGCACGGTGCCGTGGCCGCCGCGGGCGTGATCGGCATGGCCGTGAGTGACAAGCGCGCGCGGCTTGGGGCGCGAGGGGTCGATCCAGGCGTCCGCCGCCGGAATGTAGATTCCCTCCGGCCGGGGATCGATCCAGTCGCCGAGCGTCGCCATCGCACCTGATATGGCGCGACCGCCGCTCCGGTTCCAGCCGCTAGCGCTTGGTGCCGTAGAGCTGCGCGTCGGTCGGGAAGCTGCGGTCGCGGACGGCTGCGGCGTAGGTGGCGGCGGCCGCGTCGATGCGCGCGGCGAGATCGTCGAAGCGCTTCACGAAGCGGGGCACGCGCTCGAACATGCCGAGCATGTCGTCGACGACGAGCACCTGTCCGTCGCAGGCCGGCGACGCGCCGATGCCGATGGTCGGGCAGGCGACCGCGGCGGTGATCTCGCGCGCCAGCGGCTCGACGACGCCCTCGACGACGAGCGCAAAGGCCCCGGCGTCGGCCACGGCCTTCGCGTCCGAGAGGATCTTGGCGTATTCGGCGTCCGACTTGCCGCGCGCGCCATAGCCGCCGAGCGCGTTGACCGCCTGCGGCGTCAGACCGACATGGCCCATCACCGGGATGCCGCGCTGCGACAGGAAGGCGATCGTTTCCGCCATCGCCGCCCCGCCCTCGAGCTTGACCGCGGCGCAGCCGGTTTCGCGCAGGACGCGCGCCGCAGAGCGGAACGCGGCCTCGGGACCTTCCTCATAGGAGCCGAACGGCATGTCGACGACGACAACCGAACGATAGGAACCGCGCACCACCGCCGCCCCGTGCGCGCACATCATGTCGAGCGTGACCCGCACCGTGGTGTCGAGTCCGTAGATCACCTGCCCCAGCGAATCGCCGACGAGCAGCACGTCGCAGTGCGGATCGAGCAGCTGCGCCATCCGCGCAGTGTAGGCCGTCAGCATGACGATGGGCGCGCCGCCCTTGCGCTGCTGGATCGCAGGCACCGTCAGCCGGCGCACGGGCTCCGGCACCGGATGGGCGCGCGAGGTGGCGGTGTCGAGGGTGAAGGTCGTGGACATGCCGCCGTCTATAGCGCGCAGCGACGGCCGGGTCGCGGGCAAAGCGGCGCGTCTTGCCCACCGCCACGCTGGCCGCTACCCGTTCCGGCCATGCAATACTGGCTGATGAAATCCGAGCCGTTCAAATATGCGTGGGACGATCTCGTCCGCGATGGGCGCACGCTGTGGGACGGGGTTCGCAACCATCAGGTGGCGATCTGGCTGCGGTCGATGCAGATCGGCGACCGGGCGTTCTTCTACCATTCGAACGAGGGGCTGGCGGCGGTCGGCGTGATGGAGATCGTCGGCACGGCGCG
>JADCGM010000214.1 GCA_020249025.1 Alphaproteobacteria bacterium | reverse complement strand
TGTCGATCTCGGGCGCCGGGGTGTTCACCGGATCGGACGCGGAAGCAGCGATGAAGGCGGCCGCGCTCGGCGGAGTGGTCAAGGACTATGAGGCGAGCTTCGAGGGCGGCGAGCGGCTGCGCGGACCGTTTCTGGTCACCCGGCTCGATTACGCCGGGGATTTCAACGGCGAGCGGACCTACACCGTGGCGCTGGAAAGCGCCGGGGCGGTGACGGTGCTGTAGCGCGAGCGCGGCCTTCGTCCGCGCGGGGAGACCGGCGGGTTTTCATCGGGAGATCGGGGATGGGCGACGCGATTGCGGCGCGGGGGGAGGCGTGTCTGCGGCAGGGCGGGCGCGACTGGCGTGTGCGGGCGACGTTCGCGCGGCTGGTGGCGGCGGAGCAGGAGCTGGGGCCGTTGTTCGCGCTCGTCGAGCGGGCTGCGGCGGGCGGGCTGACGCTCGCCGAGACGGTGGCGCTGCTGTGGTGGTGCCTCGAGGGCGAGCGGCCAGCGCGGGAGGCGTTCGGCGAGATGATCGTGGCCGAGGGGCTGGCGGCGGCAACGCCGGCAGTGCGCGTGGTGCTGGCGCAGATCCTGGCGGGCCGGGGGTGATGGCGGCGATGACGGCGACATTCGGCGAGGCGGCGCTGCGCATCGGCGCGGCGCTGTGTGGCGGGCTGGGTTGGCGGCCGGCGGAGCTGTGGTCGGCGACGCCGGCCGAGGCAGCGATGGCGCTGGGGATCGGCGCGAACGCAGACGCGGCTGTTGCCGCGACGGCTGCGGATCTGACGCGGATGCAGGCGGAGATGGGCGATGACGGATGAGATCGAGGCGCTCGTGCTCCAGGTGCGGGCGGACACCGGTGGGTTCGCGCGCGATGTCGAGACGATGCGCGGGCAGCTCGAAGGACCGCTGGCGAGCGGGGCAGACCGGGCCGGGCGGGCGATGGAAGGCGCGCTGGCGCGCTTCGTACGGACGGGCAAGTTCGGCTTCGACGATCTGCGGCGCGTGGCGGTCTCGGCGCTCGATGCGATCGCGGCGGCTGCGCTGCGGCAGGGCGGCGGCGGGCATGGGTTGCTCGGGATCGCGGGCGCGGTGCTGAGCGGCCTGCCGGGGCGGGCGACGGGCGGGCCGGTGACGGGCGGACGCCCCTATGTCGTCGGCGAGCGCGGGCCGGAACTGTTCGTGCCGGCCGGCGCGGGGCGGATCGAGCCTGGCGCGCTGGCGGCGGGCGGAGGCCGCGCGGTCAACGTCACGGTCAACGTCAGCGCGCCGCGCGACGCGAGCGCCGACTTCATGCGGCAGACGGGAGCGCAGGTGGCGCGCGGCGTGCGGCGCGCGCTGATGCAGGCTGACGGCTGATGGGCTGGTGGCTGGCGGGCGCCGCGGACGGCGCGGCGGCGCCGCAAGACCGCATCAAGCGCTTCGATCCGCGCTTCTGGACCGTGAACTTCCCGCGGCCGATGCTGGCGAGCGTCGTGACGACGGGGCCGGCGGCGCTGCGCGTCGATCTGCGGTTCCTGCGCGCCGACGATGTCGCGGGCCTGATCTGGGAGAGCGAGGACCGGTTCGATCATCCGCTGACCGCCTATGCGACGGCGCGGGACTATCGCGGCTGCGTGCTGCGCTTCCGCTGGCGGGGGACGGGCGCGGTGCGCGGGCTCGATGCGGTCGACGGGCCGGTGCTGACCGTCGAGGGGCGCGACGCGGCGGGCGTGGCGCGGACCTGGTATGTGCGGCTGTGGAACCATGCCGTGGGCGCGCCGGGCGATGCGGTGGTGACGCTCGACTTCGATGCGCTCGCCAGCGGCTTCGCACCGGGCGGGCCGGCGGTGTTCGCCGGCGATGTCGACCGGCTGTTCCTGTCGCTGACGCCGGCGGGCTACTCGGGAGCGGATGCGCCGCTGGCGGCATCGGAAGCCGCGCAGGTGACGATCGACGAGATCGCCTGCGACGGGCCGGGATCGACGCTGGCCATCGCCGACACGATGGTGCCGCCGCACCGGCTGCGGCTGACCGGGGGCTATGACGACAGCTATCATCTGACGCCGGCGCGGCTGCTGCGGATGGCGGTGGCGCTCGGCTATCGCGGGGCGATCACCCATTACGTCGGGATGAGCCACTGGTTTCCGGTGGCCTGGGACGGATCGCGCTTCGTCGCAGGGAGCGGAATCGCCGGGCCGGCGGCGGCATGGCATGCGGACTTCCTTGCGCGCTGCGCCGAGCTCGGGTTCGAGCCGATCCTGTCGCTGAGTTTCGAGCTGCTGGCGCAGCACTGCCCGGACGCGTGGATGCAGCGGGCGGCGGACGGGACGCCGGGGCTGACCGGCTGGTCGCCGCCCTCGGCACTGCTGGTGCCGGGGCATGCGGGCGCGATGGCGTGGCTGCGGGACGGGATGCTGGCGTTTGCCGGACTGGCGGCGGCGGCGGGCCTCCCGGTCAGGGTTCAGATCGGGGAGCCGTGGTGGTGGACGGGCTTCGGGGCGGCGCGGCCGCTCTGCGCCTATGACGCGACGACGGTGGCGGCGTGGACCGCCGAGACGGGCGCGCCGCCGCCCCTTCTTGCCAATGTGCTGACGGCCCCCAACGCGGCAGGCGTGGCGTGGCTTGGCTGGCTGGGGGCGCGGCTCGGGGCGGCGACGTTGGCGCTGCGCGATGCGGTCAAGGCCGCGCATCCGGGGGCGGAGGTGCTGTTGCTGTTCTACGCGCCTCAGGCGATCGGCGACGGGGCCGCGCATCTGGCGGCGCTCAACATGCCGGCAGCCTGGGCGCATCCAGCGTTCGATACGCTCCAGCTCGAGGATTATGACTTCGTCACGGCTGGGGACCGCGCCGCCTCGCGCCGCGCGGCGGCGGCGGTGACGGATGCGCTGGGCTATCCGCAGGCGCGCCAGCATTACTTCAGCGGTTTCGTGCTGAATGCGGCGGATCGCGCGCAGTGGGCGGCGATCGATACGGCTGCGGCGACAGCGCGGGCGCGCGGCGTCGCCGAGGTGTTCGTGTGGGCGCTGCCGCAGGTGGCGCGTGACGGGTTCGTCCATTTCGACAGCGCAAAGGAGGCGGGCGTGCAGGCGTTCCACGACGTGCGGTTTCCGCTCGAGGCCGGGCTCGGCGCGACGGTCGCGCCCGGATTCTCGACGGTGGTGGCGACCAGCGCCTCGGGCTTCGAGCAGCGCAATGCACAATGGGCAGATGCGCGCCTGTCGTTCGACGCCGGGCTCGGGGTGCGGTCGGAGGCGGATCTGGCGACGGTCGCCGGCTTTTTCCGGGCGCGGCGGGGGCGGGCATGCGGGTTCCGCTTTCGCGATCCGACCGACTGGAGCTCGAACGGCGCGGCGGGGACGCCGGGGCCGCTCGATCAGCGGATCGGGACGGGCGACGGCGTGACAACGCGGTTCCGGCTGTGCAAGCGCTATGGCGAGGGCGCGGACGCGCAGCTGCGGCTGGTGACGCGGCCCGAGGCAGGAACGGTGCGGGTCGCCGTCGGCGGGGTCGAGGCGGCGGGCGGCTGGGCGCTGGCCGAGGGCGGCTGGATCGAGTTCGCGAGCGCGCCGCTGGCAGGTGCGGCGGTGACGGCGGGCTTCGCTTTCGACGTGCCGGTGCGCTTCGCCGAGGACCGGCTGGAGATGTCGCTGGCGACATTCCGGGCGGGCGAAGCGCCGAGCATCCCGCTCGTCGAGATCCGGGAGGCGTGAGGGCGATGCGCGCGCATTCGGCGGGGCTGGCGACGTCGCTGGCGGCGGAGACGACGTCGCTGGCGCTGGTCTGGCGGGTCGTTCGCAGCGACGGGGTGGCGCTGGGGTTCACCACGCACGACCGGGCGATCACGCTCGACGGGCTGGAGCACCGGCCGGCGCCCGGCATGGCGCCGTCGGCGGTGACCGCGTCGGACGGGTTCGAGGCGGATGCGATGGAGGTGGCGGGCGCGCTCGCCGCCGATGCCATCAGCGCCGCAGATCTGGAGGCGGGGCGCTACGACGGGGCGCGGGTGACGCTGGCGATCGTCGACTGGCAGCATCCCGAACGCGGCGCGATGCGGCTGGCGGCGGGCGTGCTTGG
>JADCGM010000213.1 GCA_020249025.1 Alphaproteobacteria bacterium | reverse complement strand
TCTGCGTGAGGGCGGCCTCGTCATCGCCGACACCGGCGAGTTCAACGCGCGCAACCTCGCCAAGGCCGGTTACGAGGCCAACCCGCTCGAGGATGGCAGCCTCGCGCGCTGGCAGCTTCTCGCCTTCAATATCTCGCAGCTGACGCTCGAAAGCGTGAAGCCCTTCGGCCTCGGCAACAAGGAGGCGCTGCGCTGCAAGAACATGTGGACGCTGGGTCTGGCGCTCTGGATGTTCGACCGTGATCGCCAGCCGCTGATCGACTGGCTGAAGGGCAAGTTCGCCAAGAACCCGGTGCTCGCCGACGCCAACATCGCCGCCTTGAACGCCGGCCACGCCTATGGCGAGACCGCCGAGATCGGCGGGCCGCTCAAGCAGTTCCACCTTGATCCGGCCAAGGCTGCGCCGGGCCTCTACCGCACCGTGACGGGCGGCGAGGCGCTGTCGCTCGGCCTCGTCGCAGGCGCCAAGCTCGCCGGGCTGCCGATGTTCCTCGGCTCCTACCCGATCACCCCGGCCTCGCCGCTGCTGCACACGCTGTCGCGGCTGAAGGAGTTCGGCGTCACCACCTTCCAGGCGGAAGACGAGATCGCCGCGATCTGCTCGGCGATCGGCGCGAGCTATGCCGGGCATCTCGGCGTCACCTCGTCGTCGGGCCCTGGCATCGCGCTGAAGGGCGAAGCGCTCGGCCTCGCGATCATGACTGAGCTGCCGCTCGTTATCGTCAACTCGCAGCGGGGTGGCCCCTCGACGGGCCTGCCGACGAAGACCGAGCAGTCGGACCTCTATCAGGCGGTCTATGGCCGCAACGGCGACGCCCCGCTGGTCGTACTCGCCGCGCGGTCGCCGACCGACGCCTTCGAGGTCGCGATCGAGGCCTGCCGTCTGGCCACCGAGTTCATGACGCCGGTCATGCTGCTCACCGACGGCTATATCGCCAACGCCGCCGAGCCGTGGCGCGTGCCCGAGATCGAGACCTTCGAGCCGTTCCCGGCGACCTTCTACGAAGGCGAGCGCATCAGCCCCTATCAGCGCGATCCGGAAACGCTGAAGCGCGTCTGGATCAAGCCGGGCACGCCGGGCCTCACGCACCGCATCGGCGGCATCGAGAAGTCGTTCGCGACCGGCCACATCAACTACGAGCCGTCGAACCACCAGAAGATGACCGACACCCGCAAGGACAAGATCGACGGCATCGCCAACTACATCCCCGAACAGGATGTCGCGGCGGGCAACACGTCGGGCAAGCTTGCGGTCGTGGGCTGGGGCTCGACCTATGGCCCGATCCATCAGGCCGTGCGCCGCGCCCGCGCCAGGGGCCGCGACGTCAGCCACATCCACATCCGCCACATCTGGCCGCTGCCGCGCAATCTCGGCGACCTGCTCCGCGGCTTCGACCGCGTCATCGTCCCCGAGATGAACACCGGCCAGCTGAAGACGGTGCTGCGCGACCAGTATCTCGTCGATGCGCGCCCCATCAACAAGGTCAGCGGCCAGCCTTTCCGCATCGCCGAGATCGAAGCGGCGATCGAGGAGGCGCTGGCATGATCGCGGCCCCGATCCTGCCGCGAGGCCTCCCCACATTCCTTCGCGTCGTCGATGGCGGGATGCTGATTTATTGGGGTTTCAGCGCGATCGCCTGCCTCGGGCTTATCGTCCCGCCTTCGGGCATGATGTATGCAGGCTATGGCACACCGTTGATCGACGCATGGAACTGGTCGTTCGCTCCCATCGACGTCGCCTTTGCCGTGACCGGGCTGTGGAGCCTCCGCCTCGCCGCGCGTGGCGACGTCGCCGCCCGACCGTTGGCGCTGCTGTCGCTGACGCTGACGATGTGCGCCGGCGCAATGGCAATCAGCTTCTGGGCGATTTCCGGCGATTTCGACCTTGCCTGGTGGATCCCTAACCTCGCACTCGCCCTGCTTCCGATCATCTGGCTGCCCTCGCTGATCTGCTCGCCGGAAGCCCCCGTCATGTCCAAGGACGTCGCATGAACGAGATGACCAAGATCACCACGCCCGACGACTGGGCGACCGACCAAGAAGTGCGCTGGTGCCCCGGATGCGGCGACTATGCGATCCTGAAGGCGGTGCAGCGCACCATGCCCGAGATCGGCGCAACCCCTGAGAACACAGTGTTCGTCAGCGGCATCGGCTGCTCGTCGCGCTTCCCCTATTATATGGAAACCTACGGCTTCCACACGATCCACGGCCGCGCGCCGTCGATCGCGACGGGGGTGAAGCTCGCCAATCCCGAGCTCGACGTGTGGATCATCACCGGCGACGGCGACGGGCTGTCGATCGGCGGCAACCACATGCTGCACCTCATCCGCCGCAACCTCGATTGCCAGGTGCTGCTGTTCAACAACGAGATCTACGGGCTGACCAAGGGCCAGTACTCGCCGACCAGCCGCGTCGGCACGCGCTCGCCCTCGACGCCCTACGGTTCGGTCGACCGGCCGGCGACACCCTGCGCCTTCGCCCTCGGGTCGGGCGGGCGCTTCATCGCGCGCGGCATCGATACGTCGAAGAACCTCACCGACGTGCTGAAGCGGGCCTATGCCAACAAGGGCACGTCCTTCGTCGAGATCTACCAGAACTGCATCGTCTATAACGACGGCGTGTTCGAGGCCTTCACCGAGAAGAAGGCCGCGCCGCAGACGCAGCTCTGGCTGGAGCACGGCAAGCCGATGCTGTTCGCCGGTGGCAGCAAGGGCATCCGCCTCAACCGCCACGAGATGCGGCTGGAGGTCGTCGACATCGAGGTCGGCGCAACCGCCGAGGTCCTCGTCCATGACGAGACCAACAAGGGCGTCGCGCAGATGCTGATCGACATGCCCTTCCCCGAGTTCCCGATCGCACTTGGCGTCATCTACTGCGACCCCGCACCGACCTTCGAGGAGGCGGTCCTCCAGCAGAACGCCGAGGCCGCCAAGGGCAAGAGCACCGACCTCGACGCCCTGCTCCGCAAGGGGCAGACCTGGGAGGTCAACCAGAAGCAGCCGCATGTGATTTGAGGGCTCTCGCCCGCTTTCTCCCCTCCCTTCAGGGGGGGTAGGGGAGGGTGCTCCGGCTGCGAAGACAGCCGTGCGTCGTCCGGATACCGGGCTCGTCTGTCTTCGCAGCCGAAGCCCCCGCCCCCAACCCCTCCCCGCCGGGGAGGGGAGACGCACCATCCAGGGACTGTCCATGAAGCTCCTGTCCGCCACGCTCGCCGCAGCGCTCGCCACCTCGGCGACCGCGGCCGACTTCACGCCTTCCGCCGCCGCCATGAAGGGCCATATCGGCTTCCTCGCCTCCGACCTGATGGAAGGGCGCGAGGCCGGGACGCGCGGCTATGATCTCGCCGCGTCCTACGTCGCGACCCGCTTCGAGATCCTCGGGCTGACGCCGGCGGGCGCGGCGGGCAGCTATCTCCAGACCGTCCCGCTCGCGACCTATCGACCGGCGGAGGCGGGCTCGATCCGGCTGATCGCGCGCGACGGTTCGGCGACCGAACTCAAGGTCGGCGTCGACTATACGCCCGGAACCACGCCGCTCGCGCCTCGTGTCGCGATCGATGCGCCGGTCGTCTTCGTCGGCTTCGGCATCGTCGCGCCCAAGGAGAAGCGCGACGATTACCGGGGCCTCGACGTGCGCGGGAAGATCGTCGTCGCGCTGTCGGGCGCGCCGAAGTTCATCCAGGGCGAGGAGCGCGCGCACTACGCCAACACCCGCACCAAGCGCGCCGAGGCAGCCAAGCGCGGCGCGGTCGGCCTGATCACGCTCTACACCCCGACGCAGGAGAAGCGCGCGCCCTTCGCCCGCTTCGCGCGCAACTGGCAGTCGCGGTCGATGACCTGGGTCGATGCGGCAGGCAAGCCGTCCTTCGTCGGCGGCGCGGCGACCCCCGTCGCGACCGTCGGCCTCGACGGCGCCGAAAAGCTGCTCGCCGGCGCGCCGGTGCCGGTCGCCGACATCATGGCCGCCGCCGAGGATCCCAAGGGCAAGGTGCCGCGCTTCCAGCTCCCGCTGCGCGCCAGCGTCCGCCTCGCCAACGAGCTCGGCACCGCGACGAGCAGCAATGTCGCAGCTCTCGTCGAGGGCAGCGATCCGGCGCTCAAGTCCGAGGTCGTCGTGCTGTCGGCGCACCTCGACCATGTCGGCATCGGCCCCGAGGTCAATGGCGACAGGATCAACAACGGTGCGCTCGACAACGCCAGCGGCATCGCCACGCTGCTGGAGGTGGCGCGCGGCTTCGCGGAGTCGCCGACCCGCCCGAAGCGCTCGGTGCTGCTGCTGGCGGTGACGGCGGAGGAGAAGGGCCTCGTCGGCTCCGATTACTTCATCCAGAACCCGACGGTCGGTGCGCGGGCGATCGTCGCCAACGTCAATCTCGACATGCCGATCCTCACCTACCCGTTCGTCGATGTCATCGCCTTCGGCGGCGACCGCTCGTCGATCGGCGGCGCGGTGCGGCGCGCGGCGGCGGCGATGAACCTCGGCGTGACGCCCGATCCCACACCCGACGAGGGCATCTTCACCCGCTCCGACCACTACCGCTTCGTCGAGCAGGGCGTGCCCGCGGTGTTCCTCAAGACCGGGCCAGGCAATGGCGGGGCCGAAGCCGACCGCCTGTTCCGCGCCCAGCATTATCACCGCCCGAGCGACGATCTTTCGCAGCCGATCGATTACGACGCGGCCGCGCGCTTCGCCGACCTCAACTACCGCATCGCCCGCGAACTCGCCGACACGCCCGCGCGCCCGGCCTGGAACAAGGGCGACTTCTTCGGGGCGCTGTTCGGGAAGTAGGGGGCTGGTCCTGCCTCGTTGCGTCAGTCCCCGGCCTCACCCCACCCGTACCCGCCCCATCAAGGGGCGGGGGACCCAAACGGTGGAGCGAGATCGGCGGCAACAGGACGAAGCCCCAACGTCAAAGCCCCCCGCCCCTTGATGGGGCGGCTAAGGGTGGGGTGAGGCCTCCGCCGCCGCGACATGTCCCGAAATGTGTCCCCCGCGGGGGATTCATCGCCACGGGCCCGTATCGACGGATATGCTCAAGGCAATGGCCATCACCGATCTCGACGACACCGCGCTGATGATGCGTTGTGCGCGTGGCGAGGCTGCGGCGTTCCGGGTACTTGCGGGGCGGCTGCATCCGCCGATGCTGCGGCTGGCGGTGCGGATCCTCAACGACCGCGCCGAGGCCGAGGACGCGCTGCAGGCTGCGCTCGTCAAGCTCTGGCAGAACGCCGCCCGCTTCGAGGCGGAGCGCGCCGGGGTCGGCGCCTGGTTCCGCCGCATCGTCGTCAACGCCTGCCTCGACCGCCGGCGCAGTCTGAAGCCGGTCGCCTCGCTCGATGCGGTGGCCGAGGCCGCCGCCGAGGACGCCGACCCCCATGCCGCCGCCGAGGCCGCCGACCGCGACAAGCGCGTCAACGCCGCGGTCGCCGACCTGCTGCCGCGCCAGCGCGCCGCGATCGCGCTCTTCTACGGCGACGGGGCCACGATGGCCGAGATCGCCGCCATTCTCGACACCACCCCGAAGGCCGTCGAGGGCCTGCTGGCGCGCGCCCGCGCCGAGCTCGCCCAGCGCCTTACGACGGACACGAAGGAGTAATCGCCATGGACGCCAACCGCTTCGAGGAGATCGTCGCCGCCTACGGCGCCGATCCGGCGCGCTGGCCCCCGGCCGAACGTGCCGCCGCCGCCGAGCTGGCCGAGGGCCGCGACCTCGCCG
>JADCGM010000212.1 GCA_020249025.1 Alphaproteobacteria bacterium | reverse complement strand
TAGAAGCCGATCTCGGCCAAGCCGCTACTTCGCCTCGAGGTTCGCCTCGACGAACGCGTCGATGAGGCGGACGCCGTAGCCGGTCGCGCCCTTGTCCCACAGCGGCGCGGCCTTGGCGCTCCACACCGTCCCGGCGACGTCGAGGTGCGCCCACTTCACGCCGTCCTTGACGAAGCGCTTGATGAACTGGGCCGCGGTGATCGAGCCGCCGTCCCGCGGACCGACGTTCTTCATGTCGGCGATCGGGCTGTCGATGAGCTTGTCATAGGCATCGCCCATGGGAAGACGCCACAGCGGATCGCCCGCGGCGGCCCCTGCCTCGATCAGCTGCTGCGCGAGGCCGTCGTCGTTCGAGAAGACGCCGGCATGCTCATGGCCGAGCGAGATGATCATCGCGCCGGTGAGCGTCGCCAGATCGACGACGATCTCGGGGTTGAAGGTCTCCTGCGCCCACCAGATCGCGTCGCACAGCACCAGCCGCCCTTCGGCGTCGGTGTTGATGACTTCGATCGTCTGGCCCGACATCGAAGTGACGACATCGCCCGGGCGCTGCGCATTGCCGTCGGGCATGTTCTCGACAAGGCCGCAGACGCCGATGACATGCGCCTTCGCCTTGCGCTTGGCGAGCGCGAGCATGGCGCCGGCAACGGCCCCTGCCCCGCCCATGTCCCACTTCATGTCCTCCATGCCGCCGGCAGGCTTGATCGAGATGCCGCCGGTGTCGAAGGTGACGCCCTTGCCGACGAAGACCGCCGGGCGCGGCTGCGCGCCACCCGTGCCGTCCCAGCGCATGGCGAGCAGCTGCGGCTGGCGCACAGAGCCCTGCGCGACGCCGAGCAGCGCGCCCATGCCGAGCTTCGCCATCTCGGTCTGGCCGAGCACCTCGATGGTGATGCCGGTGCCCGCCATCGCCTCGCGGCAACGCGCGACGAAGCTTTCGGGGAAAATGACGTTGGCGGGCTCGGACACGAGGTCGCGGGTGAAGTAGACGCCGTCCGCGGTCGCCTTCAGCCGCTCGAAGATCTTGCCCGCGCTGTCGCCAGCGTTGGCGATGACGATATCGGCGAGCGAGGGCTTCTGCTTGTCCTTGAGCTTGGTCCGGTACTTGTCGAAGCGGTAGCTGCGCAGCAGCGCGCCATAGGCGATGCGCGCAGCGGCCTCGGCGCGGGACACGCCGATGTCGTCGACGCCGTCCATGTCGATGGCGAGCACGGTCTCCCCCGAGGTCAGCAGCTTCGCCGCCAGCGCGCCGCCGATGCGCTCGAACGCGCCGCGGTCGGCCTTGCCGGCCGCGCCCAGCCCGACGACGAGCAGCCGCGACGCATCGACGCCCTGCGGGGCGAGCAGTTCGAGGATCGAGGCGGTGTCGCCTTCGAAGCGCGCGACCTGACCGGCGCGGGCGATGCGGCCGGCGTCGTCGCGCGCCTGCGCGCCGCGCGTCAGCACGACGTCCTTGTGCGCGAAGACCGCGAGCGCGGCGGACGACGGAAGCGGGCCGAACGAAATACGCATGGGAAGAAGGCTCCAGGGAACGAAAAGGGTTGGAGGTTATGTAACGGCCGCCCCCCGGCGGGGCAAATGGGGGCCGTGCGTTTTTGGACGGTGCAGACCCGCGGCGGGCCGGCCTACTCCGCCGCCTCGCGCAGCGGTTCGGCGGCCGGGGCGGCGGCGCCCGTCGCTTTGCCGAAGCGCATGGTGCCGTCGTCGATGGCGCCAAAGCGCAGCGTCACCATGTCGAGCGCATAGTTCTGGTAGAGCCGCCACGGCTTGCGGTCGCCCTGCCGCGGCAGGCTGTCGATGGCGCGCTGGACATAGCCCGACGAGAAGTCGAGCCAGGGCAGCTCCTGCACGTCGCCTTCGCGCTTGGGAGTCGCGATCTCGGTTCCGGTCGCCTTCATGTGGTTGAGCAGGCGGCAGACATATTCGCTGGTAAGGTCTGCCTTCAGCGTCCACGAGGCGTTGGTGTAGCCGAACCACGAGGCGAGATTGGGCACGTCGCTGTACATCATGCCCTTGTAGGACATGGTCTTGGCCATCTCGACCGGCTGGCCGTCGACGGTGACCGTCATGCCGGAGAGCAGCTGCAGCTTGAGGCCAGTCGCGGTAACGACGACATCGGCCGCGAGCTCGCGGCCGCCGCTGAGCTTCAGGCCGGTTTCCGTGAAGGTCTCGATGGTGTCGGTGACGACCTCGGCCTTCCCCGACTTGATCGCATCGAACATGTCGGCGTCGGGCACGAGGCACAGCCGCTGGTCCCAAGGATTGTAGCGCGGCGTGAAATGGGTCTCGAGGTCGTAGTCAGGTCCCAGATGCTCGCGGAGCATGCCGATGAGGCGCTTCGCAGTCTTGTCCGGGCGGCTGCGCGCCAGCTTGAAAAAGGCCATGCCGAGCAGGACGTTCTTCCAGCGCGTCAGCTGATAGGCGAGCATCGGCGGCAGGCGCTTCTTCAGCCACTCGGCGATTGCGTCCTCCGACGGGCGCGAGACCATGTAGGTCGGCGAGCGCTGGAGCATGACGACATGCGCCGCCTGCTTCGCCATCTCGGGCACGAGGGTGACCGCGGTCGCGCCCGAGCCGATCACGACGACGCGCTTGCCGCCGTAGTCGAGGTCCTCCGGCCAGTGCTGGGGATGGACGATGCGGCCCTTGTAGCGCGCTTCGCCCGCCCAGCTGGGGCGGTGGCCCTCGGCG
>JADCGM010000211.1 GCA_020249025.1 Alphaproteobacteria bacterium | reverse complement strand
GCGCGAAGCGTTCGGCATGGCCCCGCACGTCGGGCTTCATCATCGCGCCGAGTGGAAAGCGCAGATAGTCGAGCTGCGTCTGGGTCGTCGCGAACAGGAAATAGCTCTGGTCGCGCGCCGGATCGGCGCCGCGGTGCATTTCGGCCCCGTCCGCGCCGATCACGCGGCGGACATAATGGCCGGTCGCTAGCGCCGCGGCGCCGAGATCGCGCGCCACCGTCAGCAGGTCGCGGAACTTGACGGTCTGGTTGCAGCGCACGCACGGAATCGGAGTTTCGCCGCGGGCATAGGCGTCCGCGAAGTCGTCGATCACCGACTGGCGGAACAGGCTTTCATAATCGAGCACATAGTGCGGGATGCCGAGCCGGTCGGCGACCTGCCGCGCGTCGTGGATGTCGGAGCCGGCGCAGCACGCGCCCTTCCGACCCACCGCCTGCCCATGGTCGTAAAGCTGGAGCGTGATGCCGACCGTTTCGTAGCCGGCCTCCGCGCAGAGCGCGGCCACAACCGACGAGTCGACGCCGCCCGACATGGCGACGACGACGCGCGAACCGGCAGGCAGGGCGAGATCAAGGCTCATTGCCGCGGCAGATAGGCCGGTTCGCCGCGAAAAAGAAGCGGCCCGCCGCCGTTCATGGACCTTTCGACGGCGTTTACCGACCGGATTAGCGCTTCGCTAAGCATTCGGGGCGCAAGGTCCGGCGGCATCGGGGGAGTTCGATGCTGCAGGAAGCGTATCATGCTTGAGAACCAGAATTTCCGTCCGGCGAGTGTCATCGGGCCGCTGGGCGAGCCGCTCACCATCGACAGCCTGCCGCCGCCGGAGACGACGCGCTGGGTCGTGCGCCGCAAGGCCGAGGTCGTCGCCGCCGTGAAGGGCGGCCTGCTGACCGCCGACGAGGCCTGCGAGCGCTACGGTCTCAGCTTCGAGGAGTTCGCCGCCTGGCAGCGTGCGGTCGAGCGCAACGGCATGGCCGGGCTGCGCGTCACCCGCACCCAGATATACCGCGCCCTCGACGACCGGCTCTGAGCCGGCGCGGCGAACGGCCGAATGCGAAAGGGGCGGCCCACCGTGGTGGACCGCCCCTTTTCCTTGTTCGGATCAGCGGATCAGGCGACTGCGGCCTTTACCGGCTGGATCACGTCTTCCGGATCGCGCAGCACATATCCGCGGCCCCACACCGTCTCGATGTAGTTCTCGCCGCCGCAGGCGGTCGCCAGCTTCTTGCGCAGCTTGCAGATGAAGACGTCGATGATCTCCAGCTCGGGCTCGTCCATGCCGCCGTAGAGATGGTTGAGGAACATCTCCTTGGTCAGCGTCGTGCCCTTGCGGAGCGAGAGCAGCTCAAGCATCGCATATTCCTTGCCGGTCAGGTGCACGCGGCTGCCGTCGACCTCGACCGTTTTGGTGTCGAGATTGACCGACAGCTTGCCGGTGCGGATGACCGACTGCGAATGGCCCTTCGAGCGGCGGACGACCGCATGGATGCGGGCGATCAGCTCCGCGCGGTGGAAGGGCTTCGTCACATAATCGTCGGCGCCGAAGCCGAAGCCGCGCACCTTCGTCTCCATCTCGGCCGAGCCGGAGAGGATGAGGATAGGCGTCGAAATCTTCGCCATGCGCAGCCGCTTCAGCACGTCGTAGCCGTGCATGTCGGGCAGGTTCAGATCGAGCAGGACGATGTCGTAGTCATAGAGCTTGGCGAGGTCCAAACCCTCCTCGCCGAGGTCAGTGACGTAGACATTGAAGCCCTCGGCCGAGAGCAGCATGTCGATCGCCTTCGCGGTCGTCGGATCGTCCTCGATCAGCAATACGCGCATGATCAAAACCCCCCGTCCTGAGCTCGGGTCCGGCACCTGCCGGAGCCCGTTTCACCCGACGTTAACCCTGACCGTTTACCGGGGTAAAGGTTAACGCACTCTAAAGGCGACTTTACAGCGCAATCGTTGCGCGAGGGGAACATCTTTTTTCAAGGTGCATTAAGTCATCCAGGTCGATGAACGGGGTCCGGACGGCGTGTCCGGATGCTCGAATGTGGAACCAAGTCCGGATGACGATTGCCTCGCGTGAAGCAGCCCGAGCGTGGCGGAGGAACGAGCTCGACAAGCTTCGCCATGCGGTGGCGCGCGCCTCGGCGGAACTGCGCCGCCTCGACGGCGAGGTCGAGAAGCTCGCGGGCGCGCTCGGCGAGACCGGGGCCGCCCCCGCCATGGCCGTGCTCGACTCCTTGCGCGAGCGCCGCGCCGAGGCCGCCGCCGAGATCGACAGACTGATGAAGGCCGCTTCCGACGCCTTCACCGATCTGTGCAGCGAAGAAGCGGCGGCCGCACCCGCCGCGGAGATCCCGCCAGCGGCGGCGGCGGCACGCTGACACGCGCCGCCTTCCCAACCCCCGGCTCCGCCTGCTAGCCAAGGGGCAAGAGCGCCCGATCAACGGGCTCCGGGGAGATCGGCATGTCGACAGAAGAAGCGGACCGCGCCCGCGCGGGCGGCGTAGGCGGACCCTACGCCTGGTATGTGCTCGGCGTTCTGGTGCTGGTCTACGTCGTCAACTTCGTCGACCGCCAGATCATCGCCATCCTCGCCGAGGACATCAAACGCGACCTCGGCGTCACCGATACGGAACTCGGCTTCCTCTACGGCACCGCCTTCGCAGTGTTTTATGCGCTGTTCGGCATCCCGCTCGGTCGTCTCGCCGACAACTGGGTGCGCACGCGGCTACTGTCGCTCGGCCTGACGCTGTGGTCGAGCATGACCGCCATCTCGGGCTTCGCGACCAACTTCACCCAGCTGAGCCTTGCGCGCGTCGGCGTCGGCGTCGGCGAAGCCTCGGCGGGGCCCTCGGCCTTCTCGATGCTGTCCGACTGGTTCCCGAAGG
>JADCGM010000210.1 GCA_020249025.1 Alphaproteobacteria bacterium | reverse complement strand
CCCCTCCCTGAAGGGAGGGGAGCGCTTTCGCCGGGTTGTGCCGCTGCCCGCCGGCGCTAAGCTGCGGACCGGACAGGCCAATCGGGAGAGCGGGGCATGACCGAACTGATCGTGGCGCTGGCGGCGTTCGTGGGAACCCACTTCCTGCTGTCGCATCCGCTGCGGCCGCTGCTCGCGGGCAAGCTCGGCGAGCCGGCCTTCGCCGGGGTCTACAGCCTTGTCGCGCTCGCCACCTTCGGCTGGGCGGCGATGGCGTTCCGCGCCGCGCCGGTCGAGCAGCTCTGGGTCGCGGGGCCGGGCGTATGGCATGCGGCCTCGCTCGTCATGCTGCTGGCGTCGATCCTGTTCGCGGGTTCGATCCTCAGCCCCAACCCGTCGCTGCCGATGGCGGGCGCGCTCGCCAAGTCCGGGCCGCAGGGCGTCATGCGCATCACCCGGCACCCGATGATGTGGTCGTTCGCGCTATGGGCGGCGGTGCATGCCGCGGTCGCCGGCACCTCGCGGACGCTGGCGCTCACCGTTGCGGTCGGCCTGCTCGCGCTCGTCGGATCGAAGCTGCAGGACGGCAAGAAGGCGCAGCAGCTCGGCGACAAATGGGCGGCCTTCGCGGCCGAGACCTCGTGGCTGCCCTTCGGGCGCGGCCTCGCGCTCCCCGGCTGGCGCGCCACCATCGGCGGCCTCGTGATCTTTCTCGCGGCGACCTGGCTGCACCCGCTGCTGGGCGCGCCCGTCGTCGGCATCTGGGAGTGGCTATGAATCTCGAAGGGCAGACCGTCTGGATCACCGGCGCGTCGTCGGGGATCGGCGAGGCGCTGGCCGTCGCCGCTTCGGCGGCCGGCGCGGCGGTCATCCTGTCCGGCCGGCGCGAGGCGGAGCTGCGGCGCGTAGCGGACGGGCTGTCGGGCGACAGCCTCGTGCTGCCGTTCGACGCCACCGACTATGACGCGCTACCCGCTATCGTGGCGCGGGCCGAGGGCTGGCGCGGCCGCGTTGATATGCTCGTCAACAACGCCGGCATCTCGCAGCGCAGCCTCGGCATCGAGACCAAGTTCGAGGTCTATCGCGAGCTGATGGAGGTCGATTTCTTCGCCCCGCTGCGGCTCACCCAACTCGTGTTGCCGGCGATGATCGCGCGCAAAGGCGGCCACCTCGTCGCGATCAGTTCGGTCGCGGGCAAGGCCGGCTCGCCGCTGCGCACCGGATACTGCGCAGCCAAGCATGCGGTCGTCGGCTATTTCGACGCGCTGCGCGCCGAGATCGCCAAATATGGCGTGAGCGTCACCGTCGTGACGCCGGGCTTTGTCCGCACCGCGATTGCCAAGCACGCGCTCACCGCCGACGGCAGCGCGCGCGGCTATTCCGACGAGAACATCGATGCCGGGATCAGCCCGGCGGAGGCGGCGCAACAGATCATGGACGGACTGGCCGCGGGCCAGCGCGAGATTCCGGTCGGCAAGGCGGGCAGCCCCGAAATGCTCCTCCTCGATCTCAAGCGGCAGAACCCCGACGGCCTGTTCGACATCATGGCCAACATGGCGAAGAACCTATGAGCAAGATGAAGCATCGCACCATCCGCGGCCGGCTCCGCTACACCTCGAAGAAGCCCGAGATGTTCGATCAGGAGCGCGGGCGCGAGGAGTTCACCTTCACCCGCCATTCGGACGGCAAGCTGACGATCCGCGCCCGCTGCGAGATCGAGGAGCCGGAGCCCACGGTCCACCGCGACATCATCTATTCGCTCGATGAGAACGACCGGCCGATGGACTGCCACGTCCGCCTCGTCATCGGCGACCGGTTCATGGGGTCGGGCTGGTTCCGCCTCGGCTATGAGGCGGACGGCGGCTTCGTCGAGTGCGAAAGCTATGGCCCGTCGATCGGGCGGCTGTCGCAGCGCGTCGACTACAAGGGCCGCATCGACGGATTCGGGACGCACCCCATCGTCGGCGACGGCTACATGACGCGCTGCATGGACATCTCGAAGGGCCCGCACCGCCGCGAGATCCGCTGCTTCCTGCCCTCGCCCGACCATCGCGGCGCGACGCCGCCGATGATAGCCGAGGTGAAGATCTTCCTCGAATATGTCGGCGAGGAGACGAAGACGACGCCGGCGGGCACCTTCGCCTGCCGCCACTACCGCTTCGTCGACGAAGCGGCGATGGGCGGCGTCCAGCACCCGGCCTACGACATGTGGGTGACGGCCGACGAGGATGCGATCTTCGTGTGCGGCGGCGTCGGCGGCTACATGCAGACCTGGTACGAACTGGTCGAACTGGAGCGCTGAACCCCGCCCCGCCGCCAGCCGTTGTGGGCGTGCGACCGGTGGCGATCTGATGTCTCGACCCGGTCGCCGCAGGGGTCTAAGCATCGGACTGTAACGGGGGCGTACAGGGGTTCCCATGGGACGCAAATATTTCGGCACCGACGGCATCCGCGGGCTGACCAACACCGCGCCGATGACGCCCGAGATGGCGATGCGGGTCGGCCAGGCGGCGGGCGCGCACTTTCTGCGCGGCGACCACAAGCACCGCGTCGTCGTCGGCAAGGACACGCGGTTGTCGGGCTACATGATGGAATCGGCGCTGATCGCCGGCTTCACTTCGGTCGGCATGGACGTCGTCATGGTCGGCCCGGTGCCGACCCCGGCGGTGGCGCTGCTGACGCGGTCGATGCGCGCCGATCTCGGCGTGATGATCTCGGCGTCGCACAATCCCTTCCACGACAACGGCATCAAGCTGTTCGGCCCCGACGGCTACAAGCTGTCCGACGAGGACGAGCGCGCCATCGAGGCGCTGCTCGACGAGCCGCCGCTTTACGCCGCACCCGAGGCCATCGGCCGGTCGAAGAAGATCGAGGATGCGCGCGGCCGCTACATCCACTTCGCCAAGTCGACCTTCCCCGATCATCTCCGGCTCGACGGGCTGAAGGTCGTCGTCGATTGCGCCAACGGCGCCGCCTACACGGTCGCGCCCGCCGCGCTCTGGGAGCTGGGCGCCGACGTCACCGAGATCGGGGTCGGCCCCAACGGCTTCAACATCAACGCCGACGTGGGTTCGACCAAGCCCGCCGCGCTCCAGGCCAAGGTCCGCGAGACCGGCGCGCACATCGGCATCGCGCTCGACGGGGACGCCGACCGGCTCATCGTCGTCGACGAGACCGGGACGATCGTCGACGGCGACCAGCTGATGGCGCTGATCGCCACGAGCTGGGCGAAACAGGGCCGGCTGCGCGGCGGAAGCCTTGTCGCCACCGTGATGTCGAACCTCGGCCTCGAGCGCCGGCTGAAGGCGGACGGCATCGGCCTTGTCCGCACCGGGGTCGGTGACCGCTATGTGCTCGAGGCGATGCGCGAGAAGGGCTGCAACGTCGGCGGCGAGCAGTCCGGCCACATCATCCTCAGTGACTATGCGACGACGGGCGACGGCCTGGTCGCCGCGCTGCAGATCCTCGCCTGTCTCGTCGAGAGCGGCGAGCCGGCGAGCCGGACGCTGAAGCTGTTCGACCCGCTGCCGCAGCTGCTGAAGAACGTGCGCTTCTCGGGGGGGGCGCCGCTCGATAACGCCAGCGTCCGCAAGGTCATCGCCGACGGCGAGGCCCGCCTCAACGGCTCGGGCCGCCTGCTCATCCGCAAATCGGGCACCGAACCGCTGATCCGCGTGATGGCCGAGGGCGAGGACCCCGCGCTGGTCGAGGCCGTGGTCGATTCGATCTGCGAGGCGGTGAAGCAGGCGGCATGAGCGAACGGTTGCTGGAATCGCTGCAGGCCGGGCTCGCGGCCATGTTCGGAAGCGGGCTTTATGCCTTCCTGAGCGAAAAGCCGCTGGCGGACTGGATCTGGCCGCAAGGTCTGAATGTCGCCTTGATGACCGCTCTGACCTGGTTTGTTTACAAAACGGTCCGCTCCCGCGCCAAGCCATGACCGGCCGCGTCCTCATCGTCGCCGGCTCCGATTCCGGGGGCGGGGCGGGCATCCAGGCCGATATCAAGACTGTCACCATGCTCGGCGGCTATGCCGCGACCGCGATCACCGCGCTGACCGTGCAGGACACCACCGGCGTCCATGGCGTTCACCCGGTGCCGACGGACTTCATTGCGGCGCAGATCGGCGCGGTGCTGGGTGACATCGGCGCGGATGCGGTGAAGACCGGGATGCTCGGCGACGCCGCCACGATCGAGACCGTGGCCACAGCGCTCGCAGGGTGCGCCGCGCCGATCGTGGTCGATCCGGTGATGGTG
>JADCGM010000021.1 GCA_020249025.1 Alphaproteobacteria bacterium | reverse complement strand
TGCTCGCGGCCCCGCCCGTCTCTTCGCTTGACGGCCACCTGACAGCGTTCCGCCAGGCTGCGGCCGATTTCTCGAGCTTCATGGATGGCGCGGCGGCCGAGCCGGAAACGGTGACGATCGTCGAGTGCCTAGCCGGAATGGCGACCGCCGTGGCGAACGGTCCCGATCCCACGACGCCCGCGGGCCTCGTCCGGCTCCTGACCTCGCGGCCCCACCCGGATCTTTGCACCAAGGCCGGCGCCTTCGCCTCCTACCGCAAAAAGGGCAAATGGGCCGCCGCAGCCAAGGAGGCTGGTCTTTCCAAGGCTGACGGTGATCGTCTGAACGACGCCGCAGAAACCCATTACACCGCCTGCTGCGACGCCTGGGTCACGCTCGTGCAAGCGGCCGCCGGCCATGCCCTAGCGGCGCTGATCGACGAAGCGCGTCCGATCCTGCAACGCTATCGCGACCACAAGCGCGCCAGCGCCCAGCTCGATTTCGACGATCTGATTTTCGCCGCGCGCGACTTGCTGCGCGACCATGATGCCGTGTGCCAGGCACTGGGGCAGCGTTTCGCCCATGTCCTCGTCGACGAGTTCCAGGACACCGATCCCCTGCAAACCGAAATCTTCTGGCGACTCTGCGGCGAGCCGGTCGATGGCGATGACGACTGGACCCGGTTCCAAATCCGGCCGGGCGCGCTCTTCCTGGTCGGCGACCCCAAGCAGGCGATCTATCGCTTCCGGGGTGCCGATGTCGGCGCCTATGTGCAGGCGCGCGACGCCTTCCGCGCCCAGAACCCCGGCAGCCTCCTGTCGATCTCCACCAATTTCCGCTCCTGCGCCTCGATCCTCACCTTCGTCAACGAGCGCTTCGAGGCCGTGCTCTCGGCCGAAGGGCAGCCGGGCTTCACCGCTCTCGACCCGTTCCGTGATGACCGGGGCGGCCTGTGCGTGGCGGCCCTCGACATTGCCGTGGCCGACGAAAACGGCAAGGCCAGCGCCGAGCGGCAGCGTGACGCCGAAGCCGACGCCATCGCTGAGCTGTGCGCCCGGCTGATCGAAAGTCACCCCATCGTCGACCGTCGCAGCGGCTCGGAACGTCCCTGCCAGCCGGGCGACATTGCCTTGCTGGCGCCGACCGGCGCGGAGCTGTGGCGCTACGAGGAGGCCCTGGAGCGCCGCGGCATCCCCGTGGCAACCCAGGCCGGCAAGGGGCTGTTCCGCCGCCAGGAAATCCAGGATCTCATCGCCCTGACCCGCGTCCTGGCCGATCGCCGCGACACGCTCGCGCTCGGCGCGCTGCTGCGCGGGCCTCTGGTCGGCCTCACCGAGGAAGAGCTTCTGGACATCATCTGGGGGCTGCCGCGCTCAGAGGAACGGCCGGATCGGATTCCGCGCCTTGATCTCAGCATCGACCCCGCTGTCATCGCGCACCCGCTCGCTCGCGAGGTCTTCGAGCGGCTGCAATCGCTCTCCCGGCGCGGTAACAGCACGACCCCGCATGAGCTGCTCTCGCATGCCGTGGACGTGATGCGCGTCCGCCCGCTCCTCCTCGAGCGCCATCGCGGCCAAGCCGAGCGCGCGCTCGCCAATATCGATCTCTATCTCAGCCTGTCGACCGGCTACGCCGTGCGCGGCCTGCGCGCCTTCGCCGAGGCGATGACAGCGGCGTGGTCCGACGAGGCGCGCGCCGTCGAGGGCCGACCCGATGCGCAGGAGGAAGCGGTCGCGCTCTTCACCATGCACGCGGCCAAGGGGTTGGAATGGCCGATCGTCATTCCAGTCAACACCATGACTGGTGTCATGGCGCCCGATAACGCGGTCGTCGACCGCCAGACGGAAACCTTCTTCTGCCCGGTCCTGGGCATCCCGCCTGAGGGATATGAGACGGCGCGTGAGGCGGAAAAGGACGAACTGGATCGCGAACGTATCCGCCTCTGGTACGTCGCGGCCACCCGCGCCCGCGAACTCCTCGTCCTCCCCCGGCTCGACACCACGCCCTCGAAATCCGCCTGGATCGGTCTCGTCGATCTGTCGCTCGCCGAACTGCCCGGCTTGGACGTCTCCCACCTGCCTGCTGGCCTCACGGCCACTGGAGCGGGTGTGGGCAACACCCAGACGCGCGCGAGCTTCGCCGCCGAAGCCGAAACCATCGCCGCCGCGCAGACGCGGCTGACCTGGCTTGCGCCCAGCCGCGACGAAAACGCCGCAGGGACTGTGCTGCGGGAAGAAGAAGCCGCGCTCTGGACGGGATCAGCCGACGACCAGCCTCCCGAGCTGGAAGCAGCCGCTTTCGTGCAAGGCGGCCGGGAACGCGGGCTGATCCTCCACAAATTGATGGAAGAGGTGCTGACCGGCGAAACCCTAGAGGCGGAAGCCGCCCTGACCGAACGGGCGGCGGACCTCATCCGCGCCCTCGGCCGGTCTTCGGTCGCCGACCCGGCGACGGGGCTGTCGGCTCAGGAACTGGCGGCCTGTGTCGCCCGGACCCTGGCCCTGCCCGACATCGCAGCCCTGCGGCCGGGTCTTCTGGCCGAATTTCCCGTCTATGCCGCACAGGCGGCCGACGGCGTGGAAACCGCAACGGCCGGGATCGCCGACGCCCTGACCCTTACGACCGAGGGCCGCCCCGCCGTCGTTGTGGACTGGAAGAGCGATGTGACGCCGGCACTGGGGACACTCGATCACTATCGCGCGCAGGTGCGAGCCTATCTCGACATGACCGGCGCCGAGCGCGGACTGATCGTGCTGATGACCTCCGGCTCCGTCATTCCCGTCCTGCCGACGAAGCCGACCGAGAGCGAGGCAGCCTGAGCCCATGTCGTCTCTTGCCTGGATCGATTTCGATGAAGCTGAGCGGCAGCGTGCGCAACGCATCATGGCGCTCTTTCAGGAGCGCGAGACCCGCGACGAACTGGGGCTGGGGGCGATCCGCGATTCCATCGCCGATCACCTCTTTCCGGGCACGAGCACGATCCAGACGCGCCTGCGATACATGCTGTTCATCCCCTGGCTCTATCGGGCGCTGGAGAAACGCGAAGTCCCCGAGGCGCAGCTCCGCGCCGAGGCGCGCGACACCGAAATCCAGCTTGCCGACGCCTTGAAAGCCGGCGGCGAGTCCAATGGCATTATCGGCCGCGATGCGGGACCGCGGCTCCAGCGGCTGCCGAGTTCCGTCTATTGGGCCGGGCTCGGCACGTGGGGCATCCGGGTCTTTCCCGGCTCGCTCGACAGCCTGTTCCTCACCTTACGGGGCCGTGGCCGTTCGCGCGGCGCATCCGGCGGCGAAGACGCCCTGGCCGGCGCGCAGGCGCCCGCCGTCTGGAATCCGGCCTTGCCGCAGATGCCCGCCGACCTGCTCGAACGCGCCATGTTCCGCCTAACCACGGACGAGGCGCAATTCCTGATCGACCGCCTGGTCGCCAGCCAGCCCACCGCCCTGCTGACGATGCTCGCGCGCGAAGGCATCAACGCGGACTGCGACTATATCTGGACGCATCCCCATTTGTCGGCGTTTCCACCTGCCGCGCGCCGCCTCGTCCAGCATGGGGAAATCTTCTCCCATGTGATGCACGGCGCAGCGCTGCTCTACAACCTCGCGCTCAGTGAACTGCGCCAGCGCGACGACTGGATCGACGACTATCGCAGTCGGCTTTATGCCTGGAGCGACGAACTCGATGCCGGCGCCGTCCGCGCGTGGTCGCTCGATGATTTCTGGAGCGTCGTGGAGCACCCGGCGCACGCCGTCCGACCGGCCGCCAAGCGCTTCGTGACCGAGTGGCGTGAGCTGGTTCTTGCCGGGACGGAGCAGGTGCTCTCAGCGCCCACGGCGCGGCAGCTCGTCGAGGAGCGAGAACGCCGGCTCAAGACCAGCCAGTCCCGCTACGCCAATCACGCTGTCCGCGACCGCTGGACCGGCGCATCGGGCGCCGACCGCCTCAGCTTTCGCTGGGCGCAAGCCAAATCCCACCTGCGGGACCTCGCCCATGCTGAATAGGCGCAGCCTCGATCCCGAACAGCGAACGCTCTACGGCGCCAATCTTCAGCCACCGGCGGGCTACGTCTTCGACGCTGCGGTCGCTACGACCTTCTCGCTCGACTTCGAGACCACGCTCGCCGTGCCGGTCAGTCTGGCGCTCTTCGCCGCAGAGAACCGCGACGACATTCTCTCTCACCCTCTGGCGCTGCTGGAGGGAGCCGAGCGCATCGCCGGCCGCCTCGTCGTCTTTACCGACGCCGGCCATATCCAGGCGGGCGCGAGGCCGCATTCCCGCCTTTGCTCGTTGCTCGAACGCATCATCGTCGAGGTCGCCGCCCCTCAAGGCGGGGCCTTCCATCCCAAGATGTGGGCGCTGCGCTTCACGCCGCTGCGGCCCGAAGACCCGGCGCGCCTGCGCCTACTCATCCTCTCCCGAAACCTGACGCGCGACCGCTCCTGGGATATTGCCGCCACCCTCGACGGCGTGATCACCAAGCAGCCCAAAGCCATCAACCGCCCGGTCGCCGACTTCCTTCGCCAGCTTCCGGACCTCGCGACCGTCGGCGCTCCCGATGGAACGAAGACCCTCGTCGATGAACTAGCCGAAGACATGCGGCGCGCCGAATGGAGCCTGCCCGAGCCGTTCCAGAGCGTCTCCTTCGCGGTCAACGGCCTCGGCGGCAAGCCATGGCGCCCGGAACCCTGCGCTCGGCTGGGCGTGGTGTCACCGTTCTGCGACGATCAGACCCTGTCGATGCTCGCTGGCCTAGCCAGCGCCGAAAAGCCCATTTTCATCGGGCGATCCGACGAACTCGCCCAGGTGCCCGGCGCCACGCTGGATGGCTTTGCCCGCGTCGCCGTGCTCGACGAGATGGCTGCCACGGAAGATGGCGAGGAGGAGGATGCGGCGGCCCTGCAAGGGCTCCACGCCAAGGCATTCATCGCCGAGCGCGGCTGGGACACCGCGATCACGGTCGGCTCAGGAAACGCCACCCGGCCGGCGCTGCTGACCGGCAGCAATGTCGAGATCTTCACGACCCTGACTGGCAAGCGGTCGCGGGTCGGAAGCGTCGAGGAAATCCTTGGCGACAAAGGATTCGGCCGGCTGACGCGGCCGTTTGTCCGGGACGAGACGAGCGCCGCCGATGCCGCGCAACGAGCCGCCGAGGCGCGTTTGGACCAAGCCCGGCGCGAGATTTGCCGCAGCGGCCTCAAGCTCTGTTGCGAGCGTGGCGAGCCCGCCGCCGATGGCGCGCCAGTCTGGCGGGTCTGGCTGGTCCCGTCCGAACCGCTTCCGCTTGCCGGAGTCGGCATCTTGCGTGTTTGGCCGATCACGCGGGGCGAAGGCCATGCACGCGATGTGCTGGAGCCACTTCGGCAAGGACAGCCCGCCGACCTTGGCACGATGCCGTTGGTCGATCTCACGCGCTTCCTCGCTTGTCACCTGACGGACGAGACGGAAGACGTCTCGATCCTGTTCAGCACCAGGCTCATGATGGAGGGACTGCCCGCCGAGCGTCATGCCGCCATCCTGCGCTGGGTGATCGACAGCAAGGACGCCTTCTTTCGCTATCTCCGGCTGCTCCTCTCCGAATTGGGCGACCCCTTCGCCGCCGCCCTCGCGGCGCAGGATGGGTCAGGACAGGGCGCCTGGCGCGCGGCAAGCGACGACGCGCCAATCCTTGAGGAGATGGTTCGGGCCTTCTGCCGGGGCGGCGACCAGCTCCGCGCCATCGAACGACTGATCGCGCGCCTGGAAGCCGGCGACGGCGCCGATACCGATCCAATTCCAACCGAGTTCCGCGCGCTCTGGAACACCTTCCGAATTGCGCTCGCCACCCAGGATGCCGCGCATGCCGAATGAACGGTTCCGCGCCGATACGGCGCTCGCTCCTCTCAAGGTCTTTCAGCGACGCACCGTCGATTATGTCTTCGATCGGCTCTACGGCCAGGACGATCCAGTCCGCCAGTTCCTGGTCGCCGACGAAGTCGGCCTCGGTAAGACGATGGTGGCGCGCGGGGTCATCGCCCGCATGATCGAGCACCTGTGGGACACCACCAAACGGATCGATATCCTCTACATCTGCTCGAACCAGGCGATCGCCGCCCAAAACCTCAACCGCTTGAACGTCCTTGGGCGGCGCGAGCTGGCGCTGCCAACCCGCATGACCCTCGTTCCCCTGCAACTGCGCGACCAGGTGGGCCTCGACGCCAACAAGGTGAACTTCATCAGCCTGACGCCGGGCACGACCTTCGATCTGCGCTCCGCGACGGGCGTGACGCAGGAACGCGCTCTGCTGTGCCATCTTCTGCGCGATCTCGTGACGCGCCCGCGGGGCCTGCACAACCTGTTGCAGGTCACAGCCGGCGTCGACGGCTGGAACCGCGCCGTGGACAATCTCACCCTCGAAGGCGTCGACAAGCGCATCATCGAGCGCTTCCGCCGCGACGTGCAGGCGGATCGCGACCTCTTCGAGGAACTCGAACGGGTTTGCGAACTCTTCCCGCGCCGCCGGGACGCCTATCCCCTGGAGATGACGCAGCCCCGCAATAGCTTGGTCGCCCAACTCCGCGCCAAACTGTCCCATGCCTGCGTCGACGCGCTGCAACCCGACCTCATCATCATGGACGAGTTCCAGCGGTTTCGGGATCTGCTGCACGGCGACAGCGACGCGGCAATCCTCGCGCGCGAACTGTTCGACTATTCAGGAGGCGACGGGCACGCCGCCCGCACCCTGCTACTCTCCGCCACGCCCTATCGAATGCTCACGCTCGCCGGCGACGAGCCGGACGAAGGCGATCACTATCAGGACTTCCTTGAGACACTGAGCTTCCTCTACGGCCGGGAAAAAGGGCCGGAGGTGACGGCCACGCTGGCGCGCGAAATGCGCACCTTCCGCAGTCTCCTGCATGCCTTGCCGCAGTCACACGCCTCAGCGGTCGAGACCCGCCAGACCATCGAACGGCGCCTGCGCCGGGTGATCGCGCGAACCGAACGGGTCGCGTCCACGGTCGAGCGCGACTCCATGATGAGCGAGCCCGCCGTTACAGTCTCGCTCGCGCCCGCCGACCTCGCGCAGGCATCGGCCGTTTCCCAGGTGGCGCGCACGCTCGATGCCCCCGAGATCATCGAATACTGGAAATCATCGCCCTACCTACTCAACTTCATGCGCCACTACAGCCTGAAACGGCTGCTGGAAGACCAGGCCAACGCTCCTTCGGCCGCGCTCCGCACCGCAATCCAGGCGGCTCGACCGGCCATGCTCGATCACGACGCCATCGACGCCTACGCGCCGCTGGACCCGGCCAATGGCCGTATGCGGGCGATCATGGACGACATCTTCAGCCCGCACCTCGAACAGAATCTCTGGCTACCCGCCGCCATGCCCTATTACGGCGACCCGAGATCGGGGGCGCCGCTGACCAAGGCGCTGATATTTTCGTCCTGGTCCATGGTGCCCGACGCGGTCGCAGCCCTGCTGTCCTACGAAGCCGAACGGCGCATGGGCGTTGGCGAATCCGGCCGGCGCTATTTCGAGCAGCATCGCCTGCGCCCCTTGCAGTTTCGGCAGGATCACGGTCGGCTCGCGGGTCTGCGCGCGCTGCTGCTGATCTATCCTTCGCCGGCCTTGGCCGAAGTCGCCGATCCGCTGGGAGTGTTCAGCGAAACCGAGACCGCCTTGTCACTGGAGGGAATGCGCGCCGCTATAGGTGACCGCCTCAAGCCTGCGCTCGGTGCTTTGCAGGAGGGAGCGGTATCGCATCAGGACGCAAACAGCGCCGAGTGGGCCGCCCCCGCCGTGATCGATGACCTGCTGGGCGCGCGCTCTCGCGCCTGGCTGGAAACGCCCCAAGGCATGCGCGCCCTGGCGAGCGAAGACGCCTTCCAGGATCATGTCGCCGAACTAGCGGCAGCGGTGAAAACCCGCGACATTGGCGCTCCGTCCGCTGATCTATCGGACCTGCTGGTTGACGTCGCGCTCGGCAGTCCGGCCATCTGCGCGCTTCGCGCTCTCAAACGGATCGCGCCCGAGCTGGCTTGGGACGACCCGCGCATGCTCAGCGCCGCCGCTGAAATCGCCTGGTCGTTCCGTACGCTGTTCAATCAGCACGACGCGGTCGCCCTGCTGCGGCGGGATACCGACGATCACTACTGGCGCCGCGTGCTGGTCTATTGCGCGCAGCACAATCTTCAGGCCGTCCTGGACGAATACGCCCACTACCTCGTCGACGCCGAAGGTCTTGGCGTCCGTCCGGCCGAGGAGCGCGCAATCGGTGTCGCTCGCGCCATGGCCCAGGCCCTGGCCATCCGCCCGTCACAGATCGACGTCGATGACGTGCATGTCGATGGAGAGGCCCTCGCCATCAGCAAATTCCAGATGCGCGGACGCTTCGCGATGCGGCTCGCGGACTACAAGGACGAAGACGGCGCCGTCGCACGGCTCGGAGGCGTGCGCGATGCGTTCAACTCACCGTTCCGGCCGTTCGTTCTCGCCACCACGTCGGTCGGCCAGGAAGGGCTGGATTTCCATCCCTATTGCTACCGCGTCTATCACTGGAACCTGCCGGGCAACCCTGTGGACCTCGAACAGCGCGAAGGCCGCGTCCACCGCTTCAAGGGCCATGCCGTGCGCCTCAACCTGGCGGAGCGCCAGGCTGCCGTCGTCAGGGGCCGTGGACAGGCCCCTGACGATCCATGGAAGCTCATGTTCGAGCGTGCGCGCTCGGAGGCGTCGGTCGACACCGATCTCATCCCCTACTGGATCTACGAAGGTTCCGTGCGCGTCGAACGGCGCGTGCCGATGCTGCCGTTCAGTCGGGAAGTCACGCGACTCGCTTGGCTCAAACGCAGCCTAACGGTCTATCGTCTGGCCTTCGGGCAACCACGACAGGACGATCTGCTCGACTACCTGCAAACTCTGGCCGGCGATGGCATGGACTCCAACCTGCTTGCCGACCTGCAAATTCGGCTCGAGCCCGAGGTTTCCGACAGGTCAGAGTGATGACCTCACCGCACCTTGCCCAAATGGCGGGCGTGCCGGTTGGCGCTCCCGACACGCCCGCCTGCCTTCAGTTCATGCGAGGCAAACCACCCCTCATGCGGCTGGACCATATGACGGCCAGCCTGGTGGGCCTCATGCGGGTTCGCCGCCATTCCCACCACCATGCTTGATCCGCCCCACCGTGCGGCTTCTCCCATGGTCCCCGCGCTTATCGGGTCCGGGTCCCCATTCTGTTCAGGCGCCCGGCGCTTCCCCGATCGGGCCGAGGGTGTCGATCTCGGCGATCTTCTGAAACTCGCTGAGATAGTCCTGCTGGTAGGTGGCCAGCCAGCGAACCACTCGGTTGTTCGCGAGGAGCTTAGCGATGTATCCGCGCGCAACGGTCAGATGCAGGTTGTCGATGCCGTAGGTTTCCTCGACCGATTTCACCTGAGTTTGAAGCGTCGCCAGCTCGCGCTCCATACGGGCAATCAGTTGACCCGAAGGCGTCGGCTTCCCGGCGCCCTTGCCTTTCTTGGTCGTAGCGAGCTGGTTCTCGGAGGTGGCTGCGCGCAGA
>JADCGM010000209.1 GCA_020249025.1 Alphaproteobacteria bacterium | reverse complement strand
TGATGTTCTCATCTGGTTCTCCGAACGACAAACCGGTTGCGATCCGCAGGGAACGCCGTTCGGACGTGGCGGCGCGAGAGAGTCTGCTCGACGCCGCATTCGGTCCTGGCCGCTTCGCCAGGACCTCGGAGCGGCTGCGCGAGGGCCGCAAGCCTGCGCGCGGCCTCGCGTTTGTCGCGCGCCGTGGCGGCCGCCTGGTCGGCACCTTGCGGCTGTGGCCGGTCGTGACCGGAACCGGTCATGCCTGCCTGCTGCTCGGCCCGCTCGCGGTGTCGGAGGAGGTGAGGTGCCTCGGCATCGGCGCTGCGCTGATGCGGCAGGCGCTGCAGCGGGCCGATCTGCTCGGTCATCGCGCCGTCGTCCTGGTCGGTGACGCCGGCTATTACGCCCGCTTCGGCTTCTCGGCGGCGTCGACCGGTGCGCTCCGCATGCCCGGCCCCTACGAACGTGAGCGTCTGCTGGCCTGCGAGCTGGCGCCGGGCGCGCTGCGCGGCGCGGGCGGCCGGATTGCGCCAGCCAGCCCGCCACCATCGCGGCTGTCCGGATTGATGGACCGGATCGCCGGCGGCCGGGCCCCGATCGGGCAGCCGGCCTGATCCGGCATCTTTTCCGCAATAGAAGGCCTTTTCCGTCATGGGAGGGCCTTGGGGGCATGGCGATTTGGCCGGTCTTGGCGTAAAGCAGCGCCAAATCGTCATGCGGCCGTGCCGCCTGCCGGGTCGCAGCTTCAGGTCGTCCCGCTCGACGTTCTGCGCCCGGACCAATCAAGGTTTCCCATCTCGTGCCCTTTCCGACCACAAGTCCGCCGCTCGCCCGCGCCCTGGCTGAGCGCAACTACGAACAGCCGACCCCCGTCCAGCTCGCCGTGCTGGCCGACGACGCCGTCGGCCGCGACCTCCTGGTTTCGGCCCAGACCGGCTCGGGCAAGACCGTTGCCTATGGATTGGCCATGGCACGGGATCTGCTCGGCGACGCCGAGCGGTTCGAGCCGGCCGGCGCGCCACTGGCGCTGATCGTGGCGCCGACGCGCGAGCTCGCCTTGCAGGTCCAGCGCGAGCTCGCCTGGCTTTACGAACATGCCGATGGCCGCGTCGTGTCCTGCGTCGGCGGCATGGATCCGCGCCGCGAGCAGCGCGAGCTGGCTCAAGGCGCCCACATCGTGGTCGGGACGCCCGGCCGGTTGTGCGACCATTTGCGCCGCGGCCGTCTCGACATCTCCGGATTGCGCGTCGTCGTGCTCGACGAGGCCGACGAGATGCTCAATCTCGGTTTTCGCGAAGACATGGAATTCATCCTCGAAACCACGCCGGACACCCGGCGCACCCTGCTGTTCTCGGCGACGTTTCCGCGCGGCATCGTAGCACTTGCCAAGCAGTATCAGCAGCAGGCGTTCCGGATCGAGGTCGCGGGTGACGAGGGCGGCCATTCCGATATCGAGTACCGCGCCATCCGCGTCGCGGCCGACGATGTCGAGCACGCAGTCGTCAACGTGTTGCGCTTCCATGAGGCGCCGAGCGCGCTGGTGTTCTGCAACACGCGGGAAGCGGTCAGGCACTTGCAGGCGGCGCTGCTGGAGCGCGGCTTCTCGGTGGCCGCATTGTCGGGCGAAATGACCCAGAACGAGCGGACCCAGGCGTTGCAGGCGTTGCGCGACGGCCGCTCGCGGGTGTGCGTCGCGACCGACGTCGCGGCGCGCGGCATCGACCTGCCGAGCCTCGATCTCGTCATTCATGCCGACCTTCCGAAAGACCCGGAGGTCATGCAGCATCGCTCGGGCCGCACCGGCCGCGCCGGCCGCAAGGGCGTCAGCATCCTGCTGGTGCCGCCGGCACGGCGGCGCCGCGCCGAGCTTCTGCTGGACCTGGCCGGCATCGATATCGTCTGGGGCACCGCGCCGCAGGCCGACGAGATCCGCAAGCTCGACCATGAGCGCCTGTTGAAGGATGCGGTGTTTGCCGAGGAGGCGACATCGGACGATCTGGCCCTCGCGCAGGCCCTGCTCGCCGAACGGTCGCCCGAGGCGGTCGCCGCGGCGCTGGCCAGGCTCTATCGCGCACGGCTGCCTGCGCCCGAAGACATTCTCGATCCCGGCGAGGGGCGGGGCCGCGACCGGGGCGATCGCGCCTCGCGCCGCGAGGAGCGTGGCGCCGAGCCGCGCACGAAGACCGGCAAGTCTCCACGCCACGGCATGGAGGAGGCCACCGTCTGGTTCCGCGCCGCGATCGGGCGCCGCAAGAATGCCGAAGCCCGCTGGCTGCTGCCGATGATCTGCCGCCGCGGCGGCATCGACAAGCGCGACATCGGCGCCATCAAGATCATGGATACGACGACCGAATTCGAGATCGCCGCGCGGGTCGCGGATTCCTTCGCCGTCAAGATCAAGCGTCCGGACAAGGAAGACAGCATCCGCATCGAGCCGCTGGCGGACGCCCCGCAGGGGGAAGCGCGCGCGGAGAAGCCGGCGCGCAAGCCGAGGCTCGAGCCTTGGCGCGATCAAGACGACGGCGGGCACGGCGCGCCGCGCAGCGACGACGCAGCAAGGCGACGCGGCAAGCCGGATCGTGAGACCAGAGCGTTTTCGCGCGAAGCGGAGGGCAGATCGCGTGACGACAACGCCCCAAGGCGCGACTCCAGAGCCCCGTTCCGATCCGATCGGAACGAAAAGGGCGCCAGGCCGACATCCGGCGATGAGCCGAGGTTCGGCAAGAAAAAGAAGCATCGGGGCAAGCCCGGCCACGCCGGACCTGCGCAGTGGCCGGACGTGGCGGCGAAGCCGAAATTCGGCAAGAAGCCAAAGAAGAAGCGGCGGGGCTGAGCTGGCGGCTGACGCGGCGGAGCCGCCTTTTTTGCCTGCGGCGATGATGGCGGCAAGCCTCGAACGCAGCGCGCCGCGAGAGCCACGGGACCTGCCACATTCTCAGTGTCGTCCCGGCGAAGGCCGGGACCCATTACCCCGAATGCTCGTTGTTGCGTGACGCTGCGGCCACAATCCCATTCACAATCACATGCGGTGGTTATGGGTCCCGGCCTTCGCCGGGACGACGATGTGGAGGGATTGCGCGACGAACTCAATTGCGTATGCAGCCGGGCATCTTGCCGCGGCAAACTTCGTCCTCACGCCACCAGCGCGATCTTCGTCGTGGTGGCCACCACCGACTGGTTGCGGCCGTTGGCCTTGGCGGCGTAGAGCGCCTTGTCGGCGGCTTCGATCAGGTCGGCCCATTGCTGGCCTGCAAGCGGTCGCATGCTGGCAACGCCGATGCTCACCGTCGTGCTCAGCTCGCCCTCGCACCATTGCTGGACCTTGCCGCGGATGGTCTCGGCCAGGTTGAAGGCCTCGAGCGCGGTCATGTTGGGCAGCAGCACGGCGAATTCCTCGCCGCCGAAGCGCGCCGGGCAATCGCCGGCGCGGCGTACCGCATCCGAAATGCAGATCGCGATTCCGACCAGCACCTGGTCGCCGGCCTGATGGCCATAGGTGTCGTTGTACGCCTTGAAATGATCGGCATCGATCATCAACAGCGCGACCGGCTGGCCGTAGCGGCCGGCGCGGCGCCATTCGCGTTCGATCTCGGCATCGAACTTGCGCCGGTTCTTCAGGCCGGTAAGGGCGTCGGTGGTCGCCATTTCCTCGAGCCTGTCCTCGGCGTCGGCGCGGCGGACGATCTCGCGGGCGAGCACCAGCGTCGCGCTGAGCACGAACAGGATCAGGAACGCCATGATCGCGCCGATGCGAATGGCCTCGGTGCGCCAGAGGTTGAACACGGCCGCGAGCGGCTTGCCGACCACCACATAGAGCGGCCCGGAGCTGCCGCGCCGGACATAGAGCCGCGGCGTATTGTCGACCGGGCCCTTGCCCGAGAACGCGCCGCCGGCCTTCAACTTGTCGGCCTTCCAGTCCGGTTGCTCCGCGAGATTCTTGCCGATCACGTCGAGATCGAATGGCGTCCGCATGATGATGGTGCGGTCGTTGCGCAGCACGGTGATGGTGTCGCCGGGCACGAGGTTCAGCCGTCCGAACAGGTCGTGGAAATAGCTGAAGCGGATCGAGCCGACCACGACGCCGAGGAAGCGGCCGTCCTCGCCGACAATGCGCCGGCTCAGCACGATGGCGTAGGCGCCGCGATGCAGCATCGGCCGGCTGATATACAGCCCGGTGTCGGGATGGTCGCGATGGACGGTGAAATACTCCTCGTCGCTGCGGTTCTCCAACTGCGGATCCAGGCTCGC
>JADCGM010000208.1 GCA_020249025.1 Alphaproteobacteria bacterium | reverse complement strand
CTCGACGACGACGCCCGAGTACTGCTCGTCCACGTCCACGAGCACCTCCTCGAAGGGTTCCTCCCTGGCGCCGGTCTCGGGATTTTCGCGCGTCAGCACGCGGGGGCGGCCGATGGTCAGCTCGAAGCCCTCGCGGCGCATCGTCTCGATGAGCACGCCGAGCTGGAGTTCGCCGCGGCCCGCGACCTCGAAGCTGTCCTTGTCCTCGGATTCGGTGACGCGGATGGCGACGTTCGATTCCGCCTCGCGGAACAGGCGGTCGCGGATCATGCGGCTCGTGACCTTGGAGCCCTCGCGACCGGCGAAGGGCGAGTCGTTCACCGCGAAGCGCATGCTGAGCGTCGGCGGGTCGATCGGCTGCGAGGCGAGCGGCTCGGTCACGGACGGGTCGGCGATGGTGTTGGCGACGGTCGCGGTGGTGAGGCCCGCGATCGAGATGATGTCGCCGGCCTCCGCCTCCTCGACCGGCACGCGCTCGAGGCCGCGGAACGCCATGATCTTGGTCGCGCGGCCGGTCTCGACGACCGCGCCGGTCGAATCGATCGCATGGATCGGCATGTTCATCTTGAGCGTGCCCGACGCGATGCGGCCGGTGAGGATGCGGCCGACGAAATTGTCGCGATCGAGCAGCGAGACGAGGAACTTGAACGGCCCGCCGACATCGGCTGCGGGCGGCGGGACATGGCTGACGATGGTCTCGAACAGCGGCGTCAGGTCGCCCGAGCGGACCTCGGCGTCGCGGCCGGCATAGCCGTTGCGGCCCGAGGCGAAGAGCACGGGGAAGTCGAGCTGCTCGTCGTTCGCTTCCAGCGCGACGAACAGGTCGAACACCTCGTCGAGCACTTCCTGGGCGCGGCCGTCGGGGCGGTCGATCTTGTTGACGACGACGATGGGCTTCAGGCCGAGCGCCAGCGCCTTCGAGGTGACGAACTTCGTCTGCGGCATCGCGCCTTCGGCCGAATCGACGAGCAGGATGACGCCGTCGACCATCGACAGGATGCGCTCGACCTCGCCGCCGAAGTCGGCGTGGCCCGGCGTGTCGACAATGTTGATCCGCGTGCCGTTCCACTCGATCGAGGTGCACTTGGCGAGAATGGTGATCCCGCGCTCCTTCTCGAGATCGTTCGAGTCCATCGCCCGCTCGGCGACGCGCTGGTTGTCGCGGAACGTCCCCGACTGGCGGAAGAGCTGGTCGACGAGCGTCGTCTTGCCATGGTCGACGTGCGCGATGATCGCGATGTTGCGAAGCTGCATGGGGATCCGGTCCAAACGAAAAGAGCCGGGCCCCGCACGGCCCGGCTGACGCCGCGCCCTATAGTCGAAATGGTGCGCCGCAACAAGGATGGGGTCTTTCTACCAGTCCCGACAGTCCGCTGGCGTCATGCTGATCGCGCCGACCGTGCTGCCTTGCGATCCCCGGTAGACCAGCTTGAGGTGCGCGCCGGACGCACCCAATCCGTTCGGAAGACAGAAAATCCGCAGCGCTCGCGGCCTGACCGTCCCGTCGAGACGGGCCTTGAGCGCCAGACGCCGTTGCATCGTCCAAGGCTGTGTGTCGAGGAGCGTATAGCGGAATTCGAGCCAGCTTCCGTTGGCCTCGACGCGATCGAACCGGGTTCGTCCGTTGATCATCCGCGGAAGACCTGCATTGGCACGGTCGGCATATCTGGAATTCGCCTCAGGGCTCATTCCGGACCGGCTGCTCCGCCAGATCGGGGTTCCGGCGACCAGAGCCGTACCCCAGGCGACCAGCAGGAGGCCGACCACGTACCGGAACGGAGCCGACTCGCCCACGACCTTCGTCCCGCAAGCGGCATCCCAGGGCATCACTTCGCCGCTGTCGGCTCGGCGCCAATAAGACAGGTTCGTGCCGATCGAGACGAACGGGATTCCGAAGCCATAGCCGTTGGCCCAGATCAGAAGCGCCCGCTTCATCAGCAGGCGCAGGTCAGGCTGCCGCCCGTCGAGAGTCCGGAGCCGAAGCCCGAGCAGCGCCTTTCCCGGGGTGACCCCGAACACTGCGCCGACGGCGGCCTCCATCAGCAGCGTCAGCAAGCGGCTAAACGATGCCGCGAGCGCGAATGCAACACCCCCGGGCACGTCCTGCGGCAGCTGAAAGCGGGCCGGGACGCCCCACGCCGCCGCCATCGCAAAGCCGACCAGCATGCCCGGCCACCAGACATCGATCGTCCGCGCGATGGCGCGGGCGGTGGCGTCGGAGATCTCCTCCGCCGCCCGGTCCGCACCCGATCCCATGTAGGTCGTCGCCCCGATTTGAACACTCCCAAGTTGCAGGCAGTGTTCAAGGAATGCGCGAGTTGTGCAAGCCGTATGTTACGGCGTAAGCACCGTGTCCACCGCCTCGGGGAGGAGGTCGGGATAGTCGAGGGTGTAGTGGAGGCCGCGGCTTTCCTTGCGGGCGAGCGCGGAGCGGACGATGAGGTCGGCGACGTCGACGAGGTTGCGCAGCTCGATGAGGTCGGGCGTGACGCGGAAGTTGGCGTAATAGTCGAAGATTTCGGCCTTCAGCAGCGCGACGCGGTGGGCGGCACGCTCCAGCCGCTTGGTCGTGCGGACGATGCCGACATAGTCCCACATGAAGCGGCGGAGTTCGGCCCAGTTGTGGCGGACAACGACCTCCTCGTCGGAATCGGTGACGCGGCTTTCGTCCCACGGGCGGATCGCGGGCGCGGGCGGCGTCTCCGTGGCGAGCCGGGCCGCGATGTCATCGGCCGCCGCCTGTCCGAAGACGAGGCATTCGAGCAGCGAGTTGGAGGCCATGCGGTTGGCGCCGTGGAGGCCCGATTGCGAGACCTCGCCGATGGCGTAGAGCCCGTCGAGATCGGTGCGGCCGGCGCGGTCGATGAGCACGCCGCCGCAGCTGTAGTGCGCCGCCGGCACGACCGGAATCGGCTGCTTCGTCGGATCAATGCCGAGTTCGAGCAGCCGGCGGTAGATCGTCGGGAAGTGGCCGATGACGAAATCGGGATCGAGGTGGGTGACGTCGAGCAGGACGTTGTCGACGCCCAGCCGCTTCATTTCATGGTCGATGGCCCGCGCCACGACATCGCGCGGGGCGAGTTCGCCGCGCTCGTCGAAGCGCGGCATGAAGCGCTCGCCGCGTCCGCCCGGCAGCCGCAGCCGCCCGCCCTCGCCGCGCATCGCCTCGGTGATGAGAAAGTTCTTCACCGTCGGGTGGAACAGGCAGGTCGGGTGGAACTGGTTGAACTCCATGTTCGACACCCGGCAGCCGGCGCGCCAGGCCATGGCGATGCCGTCGCCGGTCGCGCCGTCGGGGTTGGTCGAATAGAGATAGACGCGGCTCGCCCCGCCGGTCGCCAGCACGGTCGCCCGGCCGGTGAAGCGCTCGACGCGGCGGTTGGCGCGGTCGTAGGCGTAGAGCCCGTAGACGCCGCGCGGCGCGCCGCCCTCGGCATGGCGGTCGGTGATGAGATCGACGCCGACGCGGTCGCTCGCCAGCGTGATGTTCGGATGCGCGCGCGCCGCCGCCTCCAGCGCCTGCTGGACCGCCCAGCCGGTGGCGTCGTCGACATGGACGATGCGGCGCGCCGAATGGCCGCCCTCGCGGGTGAGGTGGAAGCGCTCGCGCTCGCCCGGATTGAACGGCACGCCGAGTTCGGCGAGGCGCAGGATCGCGGCGGGCGCATTCTCGACGACGAACTCGACGGCGCGGCGATCGTTGAGGCCCGCGCCCGCCACCATCGTGTCCTCGATGTGGCTTTCGAAGGTGTCGCCTTCCTCGAACACGGCGGCGATGCCGCCCTGCGCCCAGGCGGTCGACCCCGCCGAGATGTCGCCCTTCGAGAGCACGACGACGCGGAAGCGGTCGGCGAGGTTGAGCGCACAGGTCAGCCCTGCGGCGCCGGAACCGGCGATGACGACGTCATAGTCGTGCGCTTCGGCGGCGGGAGCACGCTTGGCCATGGGGACTGCTTTCAGGCGGCTTCGCGGGTCAGCGACAGGAACACGTCTTCGAGATCGGCTTCGCGGGTCGAGACATCGACGACGCCGAGGCCGGCGGCGCTCAGCGCTTGGAGCACCGCGCCGGCGTTGGTCGTGCGTTTATCGTAGGTGATCGCCAGGCGGCGGCCGTCCTGAAGCTCGACCTTCGAGGCGGGCAGCCCGGCAGGCGCGGCGTCGAGGTCGCGGTCGACGGTGACGACGACGACCTTGTCGCCGGCGGTCGAGAGCAGCGTCTTCGTCTCCTCGTTCGCGACCACGCGGCCGTGATTGATGATGGCGATGCGGTCGCAGAGTTCTTCGGCCTCTTCGAGATAGTGCGTTGTCAGCACCACCGTCGCGCCTTCGGCATGGAGCTCGCGGACATAGGCCCAGAGCTGCTGGCGGAGCTCGATGTCGACGCCCGCGGTCGGCTCGTCGAGGACGACGATCGGCGGATTGTGGACGAGCGCCTTGGCGACGAGCAGGCGGCGCTTCATGCCGCCCGACAGCGTGCGCGAATAGGCGTGCGCCTTGTCCTCCAGCCGGACGGCGCGAAGCAGCTCCATGGTGCGGCGCTTCTCCTTCGGCACGCCGTAGAGGCCGGCCTGAAGTTCGAGCACCTCGAACGGCGAGAAGAAGGCGTCGAAGACGATTTCCTGCGGGACGATACCGATCGAGGCCTTGGCGTTGCGCGGGTGCGCGTCGATGTCGAAGCCCCAGATGCTCGCCGAGCCGCCGGTCTTGTTCACTAGCCCCGCGAGGATGTTGATCGTCGTCGACTTGCCCGCGCCGTTGGGGCCGAGCAGACCGAACATGCTGCCGCGCGGCACGTCGAGGTCGATGCCGTGGAGCGCGACCTTGCCGTTGGCGTAGGTCTTGGTGAGGCCGCGGATCTGGATCGCCGGTTCGCTCGTCATGGGCAGCGGCTTAGCGCGGGCGGGCGGCGTGCGCCACCCTTCCAAGCGGGCCAAGCCTTTGCTAAGCCCCGCGGCCATGGACACCATCCCGCCGCCCGAGACCTTTTTCGTCGACACCTCGCGCGTCGCCTGCGACGGTGACGAGGGCCCGCTCGGCCACCCGCGCGTGTGGCTGCAGATGGGCGCTGACGGCGTCGTCGACTGCGGCTATTGCGACCGCCGCTTCATCCTCGCGGGCGGGCCGTCCGACAAGCGCTAGAGCCTACCAGTAAGCCGCCATGATCTCCGCGGCCCACTCAGGTTCGCGGATCTCTCCCCTCGGCTGGAAGCCCATCATCACCGGTTTGATGTCGACGACGGGGGTGCCGTCGATGGCGTCCAGGCCCTCGACGTGGAGCGTTGCCCCCTCGACGGCGATGATGCGGCAGATGCTGACGCCCAACCGATTGGGCCGGTTGCGGCCGCGCTGCGCGAAGATGCCGACCTTCGGCCAATCGGGATTGCCGCGCGGATGGCGCGCGCCGGTGGTGACGTCCGCATCGCCGATGCGATCGAAGACGAAGACGATCTCGGCATGGCTGAAGGCGTCCAGACCTCCCAGCGCGTCAGGGCCGAGCCAGGCGGTATCGAGCTCGATGCGGGCGCGGACCGCGCCCCAGTCGTCGTCCTCGTCCGGCACCCGGCCGCCGCGGACCCAGCCGATGGCGCGCAATTCGATCGTCATGGCGTTTCCCCTGCGGTTTGCAGCGCCTATATCATGGCCATGACCAGCTTCGATCCCGCCACCATCTTCACCCGCGGCACCGATCTCGAGCCCGCAGCGGTCGACCGCCTCGTCGGCGACGCGCTCTCGGGCTGCGACGACGGCGAGCTGTTCCTGCAGTGGCAGTCGTCCGAAAGCTTCGCCTTCGATGACGGGCGGCTGAAGGCGGCGACCTTCGACACCAATCAGGGCTTCGGCCTGCGCGGCGTCGCCGGCGAAACCACCGCCTACGCCCACGCCAACGAGCTGTCGCAGGCGGCGATCCGGCGCGCGGCAGAGACGGTTCAGGTGGTGAAGTCGGGGCATGGCGGCACCGTCGCCGCGCCGCCCGCGCGCACCAACCGTCACCTCTACACCGACGCCGATCCGCTCTCGGCGATCCCTTTCGCCAGGAAGGTCGCGCTGCTTCAGGAGATCGACACGGCGGCGCGCGCCCGCGATCCGCGTGTGGTGCAGGTGTCGGCGAGTCTCCTCGGCAGCTGGGGCGTTGTCGAGATCGTCCGCGCCGGGGGCTTCCGCGCCCGCGACATCCGCCCGCTGGTGCGCCTCAATGTCCAGATCGTGGTCGAGCAGAACGGGCGGCGCGAAAGCGGCTTCCACGGGCTCGGCGGTCGCTATCTTTACGACCGGCTGTTCGAGCCGGCGACCTGGCAGCGCGCCATCGACATCGCGCTCGATCAGGCGCTGGTGAACCTCGATGCGGTCGCCGCACCAGCAGGCGAGATGACCGTCGTGCTCGGGCCGGGCTGGCCGGGAGTGCTGCTGCACGAAGCGATCGGCCACGGGCTGGAGGGCGACTTCAATCGCAAGGGCACGTCGGCGTTCGCGGGGATGCTGGGCCAGCGCGTGGCGGCGCCCGGCGTGACCGTCGTCGACGACGGTTCGCTCGAAAACCGCCGCGGCTCGCTCTCCATCGACGACGAGGGCACGCCGACCTCGCGCACCGTGCTCATCGAGGACGGCATCCTCAAGGGCTACATGCAGGACCGGCTGAACGCGCGGCTGATGAACGTCGCGCCGACGGGCAACGGTCGCCGCGAAAGCTTTGCCCACCAGCCGATGCCGCGCATGACCAACACCTTCATGCTGGCGGGCCAGGAAGACCCCGGCGAGATCCTCGCGCGCGCCAAGTCGGGCATCTACGCCAAGAGCTTCGGCGGCGGACAGGTCGACATCACCTCGGGCAAGTTCGTCTTCTCCTGCACCGAGGCCTACCGGATCGAGAACGGCAAGCTCGGCGCACCGATCAAGGGCGCGACGCTCATCGGCAACGGCCCCGACGTGCTGACGCGCGTGATGGCGATCGGCAACGACCTCGAACTCGACGAGGGCGTCGGCATCTGCGGTAAGGGCGGCCAGTCCGTGCCCGCCGGAGTCGGCCAACCGACTCTGATGATTCAGGGTTTGACTGTCGGTGGCACTGCTGCCTGAATCTTAAGCGGCCATTAGCCACTGCCCAATAATTGGGCGACGCTGGGTCGTTTCACGCCCGTTTTTGCTGCGTCGCAGCGAGACTCCTGACTCTGGCACGGCCCCTGCAGAGGGCCTCCGGGGTGAAAGGAGGGCCGCGTGAAACTCATCATCGCGATCATCAAGCCCTTCAAGCTCGACGAGGTCCGGGAGGCCCTGTCGAGCCTGGGGGTTCAGGGGATGACCGTCACCGAGGTCAAGGGCTTCGGACGGCAGAAGGGCCAGACCGAGATTTATCGGGGGGCCGAATACACCACCAACATGGTGCCGAAGATCAAGGTCGAGGTCGTCTGCGACGACGGCCTCGCGTCGCGCGTCGTGGAGACGATCCAGCAGGCGGCGCACACCGGATCGATCGGCGACGGCAAGATCTTCACGATCGACGTCGGCGGCGCGGTGCGGATCCGCACCGGCGAAACCGACGACACCGCGCTTTAGTCTGGGGGACGCAGCGATGAACCTCACCAATCTCATGCGGCGCGCGGGGGCCTGGGGCCTGACGCTCGTCGCGACGCCTGCGCTCGCGCAGGACGGCCCAATCAAGGCGCCGACGGTCGAGCAGATGGCCGGCATGGTCGACAAGGGCGACGTCGCCTGGATGCTGACCTCGTCGGCGCTCGTGCTGATGATGTCGGTCCCGGCGCTGGCGCTGTTCTACGGCGGCCTCGTGCGCACCAAGAACATGCTGAGCCTGCTGATGCAGGTGTTCATGATCGTCAGCATCGCCGCGCTCGTCTGGGTGAGCTGGGGCTACAGCCTCGCCTTCACCAGCAACAACGAGTTCATCGGCGGCCTGTCGAAGATGTTCCTGCAGGGCGTGAGCGGGTCGACCTATGCGGCGACCTTCTCGAACAACGTCTACCTGCCCGAATACGTCTTCGTCGTGTTCCAGATGACCTTCGCCTGCATCACGCCGGCGCTGATCGTCGGGGCCTTCGCCGAGCGCGTGAAGTTCGGGCCGCTGATGCTGTTCGTCGTGCTCTGGCTGACGGTGGTCTATTTCCCGATCGCCCACATGGTCTGGTACTGGGCCGGCCCGGACTTCCTGCCGGATGCGCCGACCGACTATGGCCTGCTGTGGGGCATGGGCGCGCTCGACTTCGCGGGCGGCACCGTCGTCCACATCAACGCGGGCATCGCCGGCCTTGTCGGCTGCCTCATGATCGGCAAGCGCGTCGGCTTCGGCAAGGAAGCCACCCCGCCGCACTCGCTCACCATGACCATGATCGGCGCCTCGCTGCTGTGGGTGGGCTGGTTCGGCTTCAACGCCGGCTCCAACCTTGAAGCCAACGGCGTCACCGCGGTCGCCTTCATCAACACCTTCGTGGCGACCGCCGCGGCGGCGGTGAGCTGGGCGCTCGTCGAGCAGTTCAAGCACGGCAAGCCGTCGATGCTCGGTGCGGCGACGGGTGCGGTGGCGGGTCTCGTCGCGATCACGCCGGCCTCGGGCTTCGCCGCCCCCGGCACTGCGATCGTGCTCGGCCTCGTGGTCTCGCCGATCTGCTACCTGTTCGTCTCGACCATCAAGAACAAGTTCAAGTTCGACGACACGCTGGACGTCTTCGGCGTCCACGGCGTCGGCGGCATCGTCGGTGCGATCGGCACCGGCATCGTCGCCGACCCGGCGCTCGGCGGGCAGGGCTTCTTCGACTACACCGTCTTCCCGGCGGCGGTCGGCAGCTACGACATGGCGGCGCAGGTCGTCACGCAGCTGAAGGCGGTCGGCATCACGGTGCTGTGGTCGGGCATCGGCTCCGCCATTCTGTTCTTCGCGATCGACAAGATCTTCGGGCTCCGGCCGACGGAAGAGGCCGAGCGCGAGGGCCTCGACCTCTCCGAACACGGCGAGCGGGCCTACAATTATTGAGTTCCTCCCCAAGGAAAGCAGACTGGCCGGGATCGCAAGATCCCGGCCATTTTTTTGGGCTGCCCGGGGGACATGAAAATGGGCGAGCCCGGGAGGGCCCGCCCTTCGATCGTTGAGCGCTGGTGCCGCTACTGCTGCTTGGGCGCGATGACCATCAGCATCTGACGGCCTTCCATCTTCGGATGCTGCTCGACCTTGGCGACTTCGGCGGTGTCGGCCTGGACGCGGTGCATGAGCTGCATGCCGAGCGCGCCGTTGGCGAGCTCGCGGCCGCGGAAACGCAGCGTCAGCTTCACCTTGTCGCCCTCGTCGATGAAGCGGTGGATCGCCTTCATCTTGGTGTCGTAGTCGTGGTCGTCGATGTTCGGACGCATCTTGATCTCCTTGATCTCCTGCGTCTTCTGCGACTTCCGCGCGGCGGCCGCCTTCTTCTGCGCCTCGTACTTGTACTTGCCGACGTCGAGGAACTTGCACACCGGCGGATCAGCGTTGGGGCTGACCTCGACGAGATCGAGACCGACCTCGGCGGCGGTGGCGATGGCTTCGCGCGTGTACATCACGCCGAGATTCTCGCCGTCCTGGTCGATGACACGGACCTTCGGGACGGTGATGAACTCGTTGTAGCGCGGGCCGGTGAGCGGCGGCAAAGGCGCCATGGGGCGCCGGGACAGAGGCGGTCGGATGGTCGGGTCTCCTGTTTCAGCCCAAAATCAAGCGCGTCATGTAATCCGGATCGGCCGCCGCGAAAAGACGCGCCGCCGCAACGGACGAGAATTGTCCCCGCGCTGTGGCGCGCGGGTCCCTGTTCAGTCGCTCACGCGGCGGGCCGCAGATCGGGCGCAGCCGCCTCGGCGGCCAGCGCGGCGACGGCCTCGGCGAGGGTCAGGATCTGCTGGCCCTCGCTGCCCAGCCGCCGGATCGCGACCTTGCCTTCCTCCGCCTCGCGCTTGCCGACGACGAGCAGCGCCGGGACCTTGGCGAGGCTGTGCTCGCGGACCTTGTAGTTGATTTTCTCGTTCCGGAGATCGGCCTCGGCGCGCAGCCCGGCGGCCTTCAGCGCCGCGACGACCTCATTGGCATAGCCGTCGGCGTCCGAGACGATCGTCGCCACCACCGCCTGCACGGGGGCGAGCCACATCGGCATGCGGCCGGCGTAATGCTCGATGAGGATGCCGATGAAGCGCTCGTAGGAGCCGAAGATGGCACGGTGGAGCATCACCGGCCGGTGGCGCTCGCCGTCCTCGCCGACATAGCTGGCGTCGAGACGTTCGGGGAGCACCCGGTCCGACTGGATGGTGCCGACCTGCCAGGTGCGGCCGATGGCGTCGGTCAGATGCCATTCGAGCTTGGGCGCATAGAAGGCGCCCTCGCCGGGCAGCTCTTCCCAGCCATATTCGGGCGTGGCGAGCCCGGCCTTCTTCACCGCGTCGCGAAGCTCGGCCTCGGCCTGATCCCACATCTCGTCGGTGCCGAAGCGCTTCTCGGGGCGCAGGGCCAGCTTGATCGAATAGGTAAAGCCGAAATCGCGATAGATGCGGTCGGCGAGGCGGCAGAAGGCCTGCACCTCGTCGACGATCTGGTCCTCGCGGCAGAAGATGTGCGCGTCGTCCTGCGTGAACTGGCGGACGCGCATCAGGCCGTGGAGCGCGCCGTGCGGCTCGTTGCGGTGGCAGCAGCCATGCTCGAACAGGCGCAGCGGCAGATCGCGGTAGGACTTGATGCCCTGCCGGAAGATAAGGACGTGCGCCGGGCAGTTCATGGGCTTCAAGGCCATCCAGTCGGCGTCGCCGCTGATGACCGGCCCCTCGTCGTCGACGTTCGGCACCTCGTCGGGGATGACGAACATGTTCTCGCGGTACTTGCCCCAGTGGCCAGACTGCTCCCACTGGCGCGCGTCCATGATCTGCGGCGTCTTCACCTCGCGGTAGCCGGCCTCGTCGATGGCGCGGCGCATGTAGCTTTCCAGCTGCCGCCAGATGGTGAAGCCGTGCGGGTGCCAGAACACCGAGCCGTGCGCCTCCTGCTGGAGGTGGAACAGACCCATCTCGTTGCCGAGCTTGCGGTGGTCGCGCTTGGCCGCCTCCTCGAGCCGCGTCAGATGCGCGTCGAGCTGCTTCTTCGAAAGCCAGCCGGTGCCGTAGATGCGGCTGAGCATCGGGTTCTTCGGGTCGCCGCGCCAATAGGCCCCGGAGACGCGTGTCAGCTTGAACGCCTGCGGATCGAGCTTGCCCGTCGAGACGAGGTGGGGGCCGCGGCACATGTCGAACCATGCGCCCGAACGATAGACGCTGATCTCCTCGCCGTCGGGCAACTGGCCCGCCCATTCGGCCTTGAACGTCTCGCCGGCCTTCGACCAGGCGTCGATCAGCGCCTGCCGCTCCCAGACCTCGCGGACGAGCGGCTGGTCGCGCGCGATGATGGCGCGCATCGCCTCCTCGATGGCAGGCAGGTCCTCCTCGGTGAACATGCCGCGCCCCGGGGCGGGGGCGAAGTCGTAGTAGAAGCCGTCGTCGGTCGCCGGGCCGAAGGTGATCTGCGTGCCGGGATAGAGCGCCTGCACCGCCTCGGCGAGGATGTGCGCATAGTCGTGGCGGACAAGCTCCAGCGCATCGGCCTCGTCACGGACGGTGACGAGCGCGAGCGCGGCGTCTCGCTCGATCGGCCGCTCCAGATCGATGACCTCGCCGTCGACCTTCGCCGCCAGCGCCGCCTTGGCCAGCCCCGGCCCGATCGACCGCGCCACATCGCCGCCGGTGGTCCCGCGCGGCATCTCGCGCACGGACCCATCGGGAAGCGTCAGGCGGATCGTCTCGGACACGGGAAGTCTCTCTCGGCTGCGAAGTGAGCGGGGCTTATGCCGCGAGGCGGCGGCAAAGGGCAAGCGCGGCCCAAAGTTCAATCAAAGTATCATCCCAAAAGGGGATCACATCCGGGGCCGAGCGCCAGCCCACGCGACCGGCGGGGCGGTGTGCGGCGAAGCGGGATGGCACCGACAGGAACATACAAAGAACATACTGTGCGCGCCCGGCCGTAGGAAAGCGGATTCGCGTCTATGCGTCGCGCGGCCCCGGTGCCGGTGCGGTTCGGCCCGGCTTCTCGTCAGCCCCGCCGCCGCCGCGCCGCTGTGGCGAGCAGGCCGAGGCCGAGGAGGGCGAGGGGGGCGGGTTCGGGGACAGGGGCCGGGCCGGTGCCGAAGCGCACGTCCGACGCCGTGAAGTCGTAGACGACCAAGGTGCTCTCCAGGACGTTTCCGCCGGGGCCGACGCGGTACACG
>JADCGM010000207.1 GCA_020249025.1 Alphaproteobacteria bacterium | reverse complement strand
GATGCGCTTCAGATAGCGCTCGACGAGATCGGCCTCGGGACTGCGCCCGATGCGCCCGCGCGCGACGATGTGGAGCTTCACATCAGTGGGTCGTCGGCGCGCCGCCGTCGAACGCCCACATCTTCTCGAGATTGTAGAAGCTGCGCACCTCGGGCCGGAAGATGTGGACGATGACGTCCTGCGCATCGAGCAGCACCCAGTCGGCGGTCGGCAGACCCTCGATTTTCACGTTGCGCCCGAGCTCGCCCTTGATCTTCTCGGCGAGCTTCTGCGCCATCGACGCGACCTGACGGGTCGAGCGGCCGCTGCAGATGACCATGTAGTCGGCGATCGTCGTCTTCCCCGCGAGCGGGATCGACACGACCTCGACCGCCTGGTCGTCGTCGAGCGACGTCATCACGATGTTGTGAAGCTGTTCGACCTCCGCGTCGGACGCGGCCGGCGGGATCGGTGCGGCCGCGGTGGCGGCGGCGTGGGTACTCGGCAAGCGTGGTCCTCTCAGGTCCGTTGCGTCAGCCCTTTCGCCCAGTCGGGGGTGCGCGCGCGAATCGCGGTGGCGGACAGGGGGCTGAGCCGGATGGGAAGGATCACGATCGCCGGAAGCCTCCATGTCGTCCACTGCTTTACACGCGCCGGGCCGTGGCGAAACCGCCGCAGCCACGCCATCGCCGGGGCGAAGGGGCTGTCGCCAATGTAGTGCGGACGCGCGACGACCGCAATCGGAACGCGCCGGGCCAGCGCGCGCCAGCGTTTCCAGCGGTGGAACTGCAGCAGATTGTCGGCGCCCATCACCCACACGAAACGCACATGCGGCCACCGCCGTTGCAGCGCCGCCACCGTATCGATCGCAAAGCGGGTCCCGAGCTCGGTCTCGATCGCGGTTGGCTTGATGCGGGGGTGCCGCGCAACCCGCCGGGCCGAGCCGAGGCGGGCGGCCAGCGGCGCCATGCCCTCGGCGGATTTCAACGGATTCTGAGGGCTGACCAGCCACCAGACCTCGTCGAGACCCAGCCGCCGGATCGCCTCGAGACTGATGTGCCGGTGCCCCTCATGCGCCGGATTGAACGACCCGCCGAGCAAGCCGACCTTCATGCCGGGCGGGTCTGTCCGGTTCCGCGCACCACCGTCTTGTAGGTGGTAAGCCCTTCCAGCGCGACCGGGCCGCGGGCGTGGAGGCGGCCGGTGGCGATGCCGATCTCGGCCCCGAAGCCGAATTCGCCGCCGTCGGCATATTGGGTCGAGGCGTTCCACAGCACGATCGCCGAGTCGACCGCGGCGAGGAAGCGCTCGGCCGCCGCCGGGTCGGCGGCAACGATGGCGTCGGTGTGGTGCGAGCCGTGGCGGGCGATGTGCTCCACCGCGCCGTCGACGCCCTCGACGAAGCGGGCGGCGATCACCGCATCGAGATACTCGGTGTCCCAGTCGCTGTCGTCGGCGGGGGTGACGCGCGGATCGATGACCTGCATGCCGCGATCCCCGCGTACCGCGCAGCCGGCGGCGAACAGCGCATCGAGCAGCGGGGCGGCGAGCAGCGGCCCGCCCTCGGCGTCGACGAGCAGGGTTTCGGCCGATCCGCAAACGCCGGTGCGGCGCATCTTGGCGTTGACGACAATGTCGCGCGCCATCTCGGGATCGGCGGAGGCGTCGACATAGACGTGATTGTTGCCGTCGAGATGGGCGAGCACGGGGACCCGCGCCTCGGCCTGCACACGCGCGACAAGAGACTTGCCGCCGCGCGGGATGATGATGTCGATGAGCCCGGCGGCGGTCAGCATCGCGCCGACCGCGGCCCGGTCGGTGGTCGGCACGAAGCCGATGGCGGCCTCGGGCAGGCCGGCGGCGCGCAGGCCGGCGACCATCGCGGCATGCAGCGCGCGGTTGGAATGCGCCGCCTCCGACCCGCCGCGCAGGATGCAGGCGTTGCCCGACATGAGGCACAGCGCGCCGGCGTCGGCGGTCACATTGGGGCGGCTCTCGTAGATGATGCCGATGACGCCGAGCGGCACGCGAACCCGCTCGAAGGCGAGGCCGTTGGGCCGCGTCCAGCGCGCGATGCTCTCGCCGACCGGATCGGGCAGCACGGCCACATCGTCGAGCCCCGCCGCGATGCCCTCGATGCGCTTCGGATCGAGCTTCAGCCGGTCGAGCATCGCGCCCGACAGGCCGCGCCGCTCGCCCTCGGCCATGTCGAGCGCGTTGGCGGCGAGGATCGCCGGGACATCGGCGCGGATCGCGGCGGCGGCGGCGTTCAACGCCTTCGCCTTCACTGCCGTCGGCGCGCGCGCCACCGCGGCGGCAGCGGCCCGCGCATCCGCGCCCATCTGCGCGATGAGCGCGGCGGCGTCGGGCTGGGCGGGCATGTTCATAGCATCACCAGATGGTCGCGGTGGACGAGCGCGGCGCGCGGAGCATAGCCGAGGATCGCCGCCTGCGCATCGTTGCGGACGCCGGCGATGCGGGCGGCGTCGGGCGCGTCGTAGCCGGCGAGGCCGCGCGCCAGCACGCGGCCGTCGGGACCGAGGATGTCGACGGGATCGCCCCGCGCGAAATCGCCCTCGGTGCGGGTGACGCCGGCGGCGAGCAGGCTCTTGCCCTGGCCGAGCGCGCGCGCCGCGCCGGCATCGATGTGGAGCGCCCCGCGCACAGTCAGCCGGCCGGCGAGCCAGGCCTTGCGTCCGGCCTCGCCCGCGGGCGCGACGAATACCGTGCCGCGCCCGGTCACGGCGAAGCGCGCCAGCGGATTGTCGATCTTGCCCGAGACGATGGCGAGATGCGCCCCGGCGGCGGCGGCGATCCGCGCCGCCTGCAGCTTCGCCACCATCCCGCCGGAACCGAGGCCGGAGCCGCTCTTCGCATCGGCCATGGCGTCGATCGCGGCGTCATGCCGCTCGACGGTGTCGATCAGCCGCGCATCGGGGTCGCTTTGCGGGTTGGCGGTGTAGAGGCCGTCGACGTCGGACAGCAGCACGACGCCGCCCGCGCCCGCCGCCTGCGCGACCCGCGCCGCCAGCCGGTCGTTGTCGCCGAAGCGGATCTCGGCGGTGGCGACCGAGTCATTCTCGTTGAGCACCGGCACGACGCCGAGCGACAGCAGCCGGTCGAGCGTCGCCGCGGCATTGAGGAAGCGCCGCCGGTCCTCGAGATCGTCGAGCGTCACCAGCATCTGCGCCGCCGTCAGCCCGCGCTCGGCGAGCAACTCGGCGTAGAGGCCCGAAAGGATGATCTGTCCGGTCGCGGCGGCGGCCTGCGCGTCCTCGAGGCTGGCGCGGCCGCCCTTGGCCAGCCCGAGCCGCTTGGCCCCCAGCGCGATCGCGCCCGAGGAGACGATGACCACCTGCTGGCCCGCCGCCCGGCGCGCGGCGAGATCGTCGAGCACGCCCGCCAGCCAGGCGCGGCGGACGCTGCCATCGCGCGCGACGAGCAGCGACGAGCCGATCTTGACGACCAGCCGCGCACAGGAGTCGGGCGCGAAACGGGCTACACGGGCGTCCATGCCGGCTTGTCCGCTTCGGGCTTGATCCGCCCCACCGCCTCGATCAGCCGGTCGAGCACCGCCTCGACGCCGTCGCCGGTCGCCGCCGACAGGCGGAGGACCGGCGCGCCGCTGATCTTCTCCAGCTTCTTCTGAAGCTTGGTCAGCGTTTTGGCATCGACCGCGTCGATCTTGTTCAAGGCGACGATCTCGTCCTTGTCCTCGAGCCCCGCGCCATAGGCCTCCAGCTCGGCGCGGACGATCGCATAGGCCTCGACCGGATCCTCGCCGCTGGCGTCGACAAGATGGAGGAGGATGCGGCAGCGCTCGATATGGCCGAGGAAGCGGTCGCCGATGCCGGCCCCGTCTGCCGCGCCCTCGATGAGGCCCGGAATGTCGGCCAGCACGAACTCGCGGCTCTTGTGCGCGACGACGCCGAGCTGGGGCTTCAGCGTCGTGAATGCATAGGCGCCGACCTTGGCGTTGGCATTGGTGACGGCGTTGAGGAAGGTCGACTTGCCGGCGTTCGGCATCCCGAGCAGCCCCGCGTCGGCAAGCAGCTTCAGCCGCAACCACACCGACATCTCCTGCCCCGGCCAGCCCTTCTGGAACTGACGCGGCGCGCGGTTGGTGGAGCTCTTGTAGCTGGCGTTGCCCTTGCCGCCGTCGCCGCCCTTCAGCAGCACGACGCGCTCGCCCGCCGTCGTCAGGTCGGCGAGCAGCGTGCGTTCCTCGTCGTCGGCGCGGATCTCGGTGCCGACGGGCACCTTGATGAGCAGATCCTCGCCGCCCGCGCCGGTGCGGTCGCGGCCCATGCCGTGGGTGCCGCGCTGCGCGCGGAAGTGCTGCTGGTAGCGGAAGTCGATGAGCGTGTTCAGCCCCTCGACCGCCTCGAAGATGATGTCGCCGCCCTTGCCGCCGTCGCCGCCGTCCGGTCCGCCATATTCGACGAACTTCTCGCGCCGGAACGACACCGCCCCGTCGCCGCCCCATCCCGATTTGAGATGGATTTTCGCCTGATCCAGAAACTGCATGGCCGCGCTCTTACGGAAAGCGGGCGCGCGTGTCGAACTTGCGGCTACGGGCGCAGCGCCGGATCCTCGGCCGGGAAGCCGATGTCGTAGCGCGTGCCGGGCGGTCCCTGCCGGTCGAGCGTGCCGCCGAGCTGCTGGACCAGCGCGCGCACGAGCCGCTTGCCCGACCCCGCGGTCGCATCCCCGGCGAAGCCGATGCCGTCATCGGCGACGGTCAGACGGAACTCGTCAGGGCTGCGCGCGAAGCCGACCCGGACGCTGCCGGCGCGGTCGTCGGGGAAGGCGTATTTCAGCGCATTCTGAACAAGCTCGTTGACGATCAGCCCGACGAGCGCCGCTCGGCTCGAATCGATGTCGAGCGCCTCGCTATCGACGTGCACCGCCACCGGCCGCTCGCCGACCAGGCTCGCGCGCAGGTCCTCGCAGAGGTCGCCGAGGAAGCGCTGGGCCTCGACGACGGTCTTGTCGCGGTCGATCTGGAGCCGCGTGTAGACGCGCCCCAGCACACCCAGCCGCCGCGCCCCGGCTTCCAGCGCCGCCCGCGCTTCGTCGAGCGTTTCGGCGCGGCGCGAGGCGAGATCGAGCAGCCCCGACACCGACTGCAGATGGTTCTTCACGCGGTGATTGAGATCGGCGAGCAGCACCGCCTTCTGCGCGTCGGCGGCGCGCAGCGCATCCTCTGCGCGGCGCGCGGCGGTGACGTCGCGGCTGATTCCGATAAGGCCAAGAAGTTCGCCCGTTTCGCTCAGCCACGGCGCCTTGGTCGACACAAACAGCCGGTCCTCGCCGGAGGGAAGGCGGATGCGCTCCTCCTCGATGACGGCGTGGCGCTCCTCCAGCACGCGCCGGTCGACGGCGTCGATGGCCGTCGCGATGTCGGGCGGCAGCAGCGAGAAGTTGTCGCGCCCGGCGAAGTCGTTGAGCGGCACCCCGAGGACGCGGATGGTCGCGAGGTTGGCGACGACGCCGCGGCGGGCAACGTCCTTGACGTAGATCGGATCGGGCGTCGCCTGAAGCAGGCCGGTGAGAATCGCGCGGTCCCGCTCCAGCGCCGTACCGCGGGCTAGCGCGGCGTCGAGCGCGCTGCGCAGCGCCTCGACGATGCCGGCGACGAGGACGCCGGTGCCGATGAAGACCGCCAATCGGACGGCGGCGGCGCGAACCTCCAGTTCCGGCACGGCCCCGCCATAGCCGACGATCGCCGCGACTGCGCCCAGCACCACAGCGACGAGTCCCGTGCCGCGATCGAAGACCGCCGCGCAGATCACCACGACGGGCATGCACATCAGCAGCAGCGGAACATCGCCGCGATAGCCGGGCGTGGTCAGCAGGTGCCGCAGCAACATCGCCGTCATCACCAGCACGGCCGCCGCCCCCCAGCGCGCCCAGAGCGGCCAGCGGCGAAGCGCACGTGCGGCGTCGAGGAAGGACCCCATCGGACGTGAAACGACGGCGCGGCCCCTCGGGTTGCGTCGGCCGCCGCGCCTCAGGCGGCGAGGCGGGCCGGTTCGCAGCGCCATGCCTCGCGCGTCAGCCGGTACTCGGCGGTCTCGACCTCGGCGCCGCGGCCGCGGCAGAAGGCCGTCGACTGCCCGCCCGTCGGCTCGAAGCCGAGGCGGCGCAGCACGTTGGCCGAGCGCGGGTTATCGAGCTGGTGGCGCGCGGTGACCTCACGGTGGCGGAAGCCGTCGAAGGCGAGCGCCAGCGCGCCGCGCCCGGCCTCGGCCGCATAGCCCTTGCCCTGGTGCGCCGGGGTGATCCAGTAGCCGAGATCGGGGGCGCCCCCGCCCTGCCGCGGGGCAAAGCCGATGCCGCCGACCAGCTCCGGCGCACGGCCGTCGCGCGTGAAGATCAGCAGCAGCGCGGACCCGGTTTCGACCGGGGTCGCGCAGAACGCCTCCGCATCGGCGCGGGCATAGGGCCAGGGCGCGCTCGCGAGCATCGAGACGACGTCCCAGTGGCCGATCGCGGCTTCGACCGCGGCGGCGTCCTCGGCCCAGGGCGGGCGCAGGAACAGGCGCTTCGTCACGATGAACATCGATACTCTCCCGACGGGCCGCCAGCCCTTTGGACCGGCGGCGTTGCACGCGCATGACGCAGTTGCGGAGGGGAGAAACGAAAAGAGGGAGATGGCGACCCATCTCCCTCTCCGTGACTTGTCACTTCGTCGAGGTCGCCATCTCCTGGCGACCTCAAGGCGTCGCCTGCCTTACTCGGCTGCCATCGCAATCGAGTCGACGCTGACGTACTTGCGGCCAAGCTTGCCGTCGTGGAACACGACGCGGCCGTCCGTCAGCGCGAAGAGGGTATGATCCTTGCCGATGCCGACGTTGCGGCCCGGATAGACCTTGGTGCCGCGCTGGCGGATGATGATGTTGCCGCCGACGACGTCCTGGCCGCCGAACTTCTTGACGCCGAGGCGCCGGCCGGCCGAGTCGCGGCCGTTGCGGGACGAGCCGCCTGCCTTCTTATGTGCCATGGATCGGGCTCCCTACTTACTCGGTCGCGCCAGCGGCCGTGTCGGCCTTCTTGGCGCGGGTCTTCTTCGGCGCCGGCGCGGGCGCAGCCTCGACGGCGGCGGCCTCGACAGCCGGAGCGGCCTCGGCCTTCGGGGCCTTCGCCTTGGCGGCCTTCTTCGGCGCCTCGCCGCCGATGGCGAGGATCTTCAGAACCGTCATCTGCTGACGGTGACCCTGCTTGCGGCGATAGTTGTGGCGGCGCTTCTTCTTGAAGACGACGACCTTGTCGCTCTTCGTCTGGCCGACGATCTCGGCCGAGACGACCTGACCGGCCGCCGGCTTCAGCTCCGAGCCCTCTCCGATGAGGAGCACGTCGCCGAGCGTGACGGTATCGCCCGCCTCGCCGTCGAGACGGTCAACAACGATCTTCTGGTCGGCGGCAACCCGGTACTGCTTGCCGCCAGTGCGCACCAAAGCGAACATGGCTCTCGAAACCTTGATCTGAAATCTGACGGACACGCCGGATGAGACGTCATGCGACGCCCCCCGCCGTGCGGAAGCGGGGTCACTATGGGAAGCGCCCCCCACTGTCAACCGCAAACGGGGCTGTTACCCGGCTGCAACAGAAAGACAATCTTGCATCACGTAAAGTTCGATTCCGTTGTAATCAGAATGACCTATTCCCCTATTGCACCCGCGAAACGCCCAATCGTGACCGGGCCGCTAACCATTTGGGGACAATGATATGACGAGTCTCAACCGCGCCGTTCTGCTCGCCACCATCTCGTTCGCGGCCGTCTCGGCCGCCCATGCCCAGACGGCAGACGCCGCCGCGCCTGCGGCGCGCGAATCGGCCGAGGCCGAGACCCCGGCCGAGACCATCGTCGTCACCGGCACCCGCCGCACCGACCGCACCGTCGCCGATTCGCCGGTGCCCGTCGACGTCATCGGCGGCCAGCAGCTGACCCAGACCGGTCTCACCGAGACCAACAAGATCCTCAACCAGCTCGTCCCGAGCTTCAACTTCCCGCAGCCCTCGATCGCCGACGGCACCGACGTGCTGCGCCCGGCGTCGCTGCGCGGCCTCGCGCCCGACCAGACGCTGGTGCTCGTCAACGGCAAGCGCCGCCATGTCTCGGCGCTGCTCAACATCAACGGCACCGTCGGCCGCGGCTCGGCCGCCGTCGACCTCAACCTCATTCCGGCGCTCGCGATCGAGCGCATCGAGGTCCTGCGCGACGGCGCCTCGTCGCAGTACGGCTCCGACGCCATCGCCGGCGTCATCAACATCCAGCTGAAGAAGGCCAGCGAGGGCGGCACCGCCACCGCGACCTACGGCAAGTACGTCACCACCATGGACGGCGTCGCCAACGTCACCGGCCTGCAGACCGCGGGCGGCCAGCCGGTCCGCGACCCGACCGACAACCGCTATTTCGCCGCCACCACCGATGGCGAGCTGAAGGAGCGGGACGGCGCGATGTACACGCTCGGCGCCAACTTCGGCCTGCCGCTCGGCAGCAAGGGCTACGTGAACTTCACCGCCGAGTATCGCGACCGCAACCCGACCAACCGCTCGGGCTTCGACCTGCGTCCGAACTATATCGCGACGACGCTGACCAGCGCCGACCCGCGCGAGTCGACCTTCAACCGTCGCAACTTCCTGTTCGGTGACGCCAAGACCGAGGACTTCAACCTCTTCCTCAACACCGGCTACGAGCTGAACGAGGCGTTCGAGTTCTACTTCTTCGGCTCCTACGGCAAGCGCGACGGTCTGTCGGCGGCGAACTACCGCAACCAGAACGCCGCTGCGAACCGCGACTTCTCGACGATCGCGCCGGCCGCCTCGCCGACCGTCGCCAACTTCACCGCGCTGACGCCCGACGGCTTCCTGCCGAAGATCGCCACCGACCTGAAGGACATCGCGTTTGCCAGCGGCGTCCGCGGCGAGCTCGGCGCGTGGAGCGTCGACGTCTCGAGCTCGTTCGGCCGCAACAAGTTCGATTTCGGGGTGCGCGACTCGCTCAACACCTCGCTCGGGCCGACGAGCCCGCGCGTGTTCGATGCCGGCGGCCTGCGCTACAGCCAGACCACGATCAACCTCGACGTCTCGCGCGAATATGACGCCGGCTTCGACAAGCCGCTCTCGGTCGCCATGGGCGGCGAGTATCGCAAGGAAACCTACGAGATCCGTCCGGGCGAGCTCGCCTCGTACCAGATCGGGCCGCTGTTCCGCGCCGCCATCCCCAACTCGACCGCAGCGAGCTGCGCCACGGCGGGCGGCCTGCTGTCGGGCACGACCTGCACCTTCCCGGGCCGCGCCGCCCCGGCGGGCGCCCAGGGCTTCCCGGGCATCCCGGCGTCGAGCGCGACCAGCGTCGGTCGCCACAACTTCGCGGGCTATCTCGAGCTCGACACCGATCCGCTGCCGGGCCTGACGACGACGGTCGCCGCCCGTTACGAGGACTATTCGGACTTCGGGAACACCTTCAACGCCAAGTTTGCCGCCCGCTACGAGGTCGTCGACGGCTTCGCGCTGCGCGGCTCGGTGTCGAACGGCTTCCGCGCGCCGTCGCTGCACCAGCAGTTCTTCACCACGACCTCGACCAACTTCATCAACGGTCTGCCGGTCGATATCGCGACGGTCGCGGTGAACAGCCCGGTGGCGCGTGCGCTCGGCTCGCAGGACCTCAATCCTGAAAAGTCGAAGAACCTGACGCTCGGCTTCACGGCGAACCCGCTGTCGGGCCTGACCTTCACCTTCGACTATTACCGCATCAGCATCGACGATCGCGTCGTGCTCACCGAGAACCTCGGTGCGGCGGGCGCTGGCACGGCGGCGGTCAACGCCGCGGTGAAGGCGGTTCTC
>JADCGM010000206.1 GCA_020249025.1 Alphaproteobacteria bacterium | reverse complement strand
GGGCTGGCGCAGCTCTACCAGCTGCGCGGGCGCGTCGGGCGTTCGAAGATCCGCGCCTACGCCTATCTCACGACACCCGCCGACCAAACGATCACCGAGACCGCGCAGAAGCGGCTGCAGGTGCTCTCAAGTCTCGATTCGCTCGGCGCGGGCTTCCAGCTCGCCAGCCACGATCTCGACATCCGCGGCGCCGGCAATCTGCTCGGCGACGAGCAGTCGGGCCACATCCGCGAGATCGGCTTCGAACTTTACCAGCAGATGCTGGAGGAGGCGATCGTCGCGGCGCGCGCGGCAGCCCAGGGCCTGCGCCCGCCCGAGGAGGCGTTCAGCCCGCAGATCACCGTCGATGCGCCGGTGCTCATCCCCGACGACTATGTGCCCGACCTCAACCTCCGCATGGCGCTCTACCGGCGGCTGGGCGAGCTCGAGGACCGGGCGGCGATCGACGCCTTCGCGGTCGAGCTCATCGACCGCTTCGGCAAGCTGCCGCAGGAGGTGTCGAACCTGCTCGCCATCGTCGAGGCGAAGCTCAACTGCCGCAAGGCGAGCATCGCCAAGCTCGAATCGGGCCCGAAGGGTGCGATCGTCACCTTCCAGAACAGCCGCTTCCCCAACCCGCGCGGCCTCGTCGAGTACATCGAGCGGCTGAAGGGCAGCGCCAAGCTCCGTCCCGACCAGAAGCTCGTCGTCATCCGCGACTGGGGCGGCCCCGAGGCGCGGCTGCAAGGCGCGCTGCAACTGAGCCGCGGTCTGGCGAAGGTGGCGAGCGGCGAGGCGGTGGTTAAGAAGGCCGCCGCGCCCGCCAAACCCGCAGAGCCGCCGAAGCCCCGCATCGGCGAATATCGGGCGAAGCATCGGTAGCGGTACCACCGACTTCGATTTCTCGTCACCCCGGCCTTAGCAGGGATGAAGACTGCTATGGTTGGAAGATTGGGAGCTACTTCCCTGCCGCCAGCCGCTTGTCGAGATAGCTGTCGACCGAGCCCATGAGCTGGTCCATCTCGTTCTCGAAGAAGTGGTTGGCGCCGTCGATCACGTCATAGTCGATGACGATGTGGCGCTGGGTCTTGAGCTTGTCGACGAGCTTCTGGACCGCGCCTGCGGTCACCACCTCGTCGGCCGCGCCCTGGACGATCAGGCCCGACGAGGGGCAGGGGGCGAGGAAGCCGAAGTCGTACATGTTGGCGGGCGGCGCGATCGAGATGAAGCCCCGGATCTCGGGCCGGCGCATCAGGAGCTGCATGCCGATCCATGCGCCGAAGCTGAAGCCCGCGACCCAGACGGTCTGCGCTTCGGGGTTGAACTGCTGCATCCAGTCGAGCGCGGAGGCTGCGTCCGACAGTTCGCCGACGCCGTTGTCGAAGACGCCCTGGCTGCGCCCCACGCCGCGGAAATTGAACCGCAGCGTCGCGAAGCCGCGCTTCGTGAACGACTGGTAGAGGTTCTGGACGATGCGGTTGTTCATCGTCCCGCCGCCCTGCGGATGCGGGTGCAGGATGAGGGCGAGCGGCGCGCGCGGACGGGTGGCGGGCTGGTAACGGCCCTCGAGACGCCCGTCGGGGCCGGCGAAAATGACTTCTGGCATGGCCAGCGCCTATATATGGGCGAGGCAAGGCCACGCAACATTAACGAACGGACTCCGCCGAACCGTGCCCGCGCGCACCTATCTCGACTGGAACGCGACCGCCCCGATCGGGGCGGCGGCGCTGGCCGCGATGGCGGACGCGGCGCGTGACTGGGCGAATCCGGCCTCGGTCCACGGCGAAGGTCGCGCGGCGCGCGGCCGGCTCGAACGCTGGCGCGCCGAGATCGCGCGCGGGCTCGGCTGCCTGCCGGACCAGATCGTGTTCACCGGCGGCGGCACCGAGGCGCTCGGGCTGGCGCTGCGCGGGTTCGACGCGCCGCAGATCGTCTCGGCGATCGAGCATGATGCTGTGCGGCGGCAAGCCCGCGCCGATGCGGCTGTCGTTCCCGTCGATGGCGACGGCGTCATCGATCTTGCAGCGCTCGAACGGCTGATCGCGGCCGCGCCCGCCCCGCCGCTCGTCGCGCTGATGCATGCGAACAACGAGACGGGCGTCATCCAGCCGGTCGCCGAGGCGCTGACGCTGGTCCGCACCGCTGGCGGGCGGATGCTCGTCGATGCCGTGCAGACGGCGGGCAAGCTCGATCTGCCTGCGGCGGATTTCGTCGCGGTGTCGGCCCACAAGCTCGGCGGGCCACCGGGTGTTGGCGCGCTGATCGTGCGCTGCGCGGATGGGCTTCAGGCCATCCAGCGCGGCGGTGGGCAGGAGCGGGGCTTGCGCGCGGGCACCGAGAATCTTCCCGGCATCGCGGGGTTCGCGGCAGCGCTGACCGAGCGCGCGGACCGCGGCTGGCTGGCAGACGCGGCGCGGCTGCGCGACCGGCTGGAGGCGCGGCTGGCGGCGGCGGGCGGCGTCGTGCTCGGCGCGGGCGCGCCGCGGCTGGCGACGACAAGCTGCGTGCGCTTGCCGGGCGTCCCGGCCTCGACGCAGCTCATGCAGCTCGATCTGGCGGGCTTCGCGATCTCCTCGGGGGCCGCCTGCTCCTCCGGCAAGGTCGGAGTCAGCCATGTGCTGACGGCGATGGGACTCGATGCGGCGGCAGCGGGCGAGGCGATCCGGATCAGCCTCGGTTGGACCACGAGCGAAGCCGAGATCGACGCCTTCGCCGATGCCTGGTGCGCGCTGGCGGCGCGGCGGCGGGCGGCCTGATGCCGGCGCCGATCTACCTTGATTATCAGGCGACGACGCCGCTTTGCGCGGAAGCGCGCGCAGCGATGGAGCCC
>JADCGM010000205.1 GCA_020249025.1 Alphaproteobacteria bacterium | reverse complement strand
GCGCAGCGGATCCGCCGCAAACCGGGCTTCGAGCGGCCGCATCAGAAGCAGGCCGGTCGGCAGGATCGCCAGCAGGGCGAAGGCCGTGACGCTGGCGGCCAGCGCAGCCCTCGCCAAGGCAGGGCGGCGCGCGACCAGCAGGGCGAATCCGAGGGCCGCCAGCCAGGCCGGCCACGTTGCCGGTCCGAACAGCCCCCAGATCGTGTAGTTCATGCGACCCCGTGGTAGCGCTTGAACCAGTCGACGAAGCGGGGAACGCCCTCGTCGATCCCGGTCGTCGGCTGGAAGCCCAGATCGCGCTGGATCGCGGAGATGTCGGCGTAGGTGTCGCGCACGTCGCCGTCCTGCATCGGCAGGAATTCCTTGATCGCCGGCTTGCCGATCGCCTGTTCGATGACCGCGATCATCCGCATCAGCTCTTCCGAGCGGTTGTTGCCGATATTGTAGACCCGGTGCGGCCCGACCGAGCCGCCCGCCTTCTCCGATCCGTCGTCGGGCGGCGGATTGTCGAGGCAGGCGACGACGCCCGTCACGATATCGTCGATGAAGGTGAAGTCGCGGCGCATGTCGCCACCGCCGAACACCTTGATCGGGCGATCGTTCATGATCGCATCGGCGAACAGCCACATCGCCATGTCCGGCCGGCCCCAGGGACCATAGACGGTGAAGAAGCGGAGGCCCGTCTGCGGCAGCCGGTAGAGGTGGCTGTAGGTCTCGCTCATCAGCTCGTCGGACTTCTTCGTCGCGGCGTAAAGCGAGATCGGCCGGTCGACACGGTCCTCGACCGCGAACGGCAGCTTGGTGTTGGCCCCATAGACCGACGAGGACGAGGCATAGACGAGGTGCTTGCAGCGCTCAGAGCGCCGCGCGAACTCCATCAGGTTGAGATGCCCGACGAGATTCGACTGCACATAGGCGTGCGGGTTCTCGATCGAGTAGCGTACCCCCGCCTGCGCCCCGAGGTGGACGATGCGGTCGATGCCGAGGTTCGACAGGCCCGTACTCAGCGCCGCCATGTCCGAGAAGTCGAGCTCGACGAAACGGAAGGCATTGTGGCTCTGTTCCAGCTCAGCGAGACGCGCCCGCTTCAGCGCGACCGAATAATAATCGTTGAGGTTGTCGATCCCGATCACCTCCTCGCCCCGCGCCAGAAGGCGCTTGGCGGTGTGGTAGCCGATGAAGCCGGCGGCGCCGGTGACGAGTACGGGCATGGACATCCCCTGACAACGCCGCTGCGGCTTAGCGGTCCCCCGCCAGAGCGCCAAGCCCCTTCCCAAGCCGGGGCGCTTCGGCTAACCCCCGCCCGCCTGCTGGGGCGTAGCCAAGCGGTAAGGCAGCGGTTTTTGGTACCGCCATTCCCAGGTTCGAATCCTGGCGCCCCAGCCAGGCCGTCCGTGACGGCGGCCGATCAGGCCGCGACCGTCGCGTCCACCACGCCGCCGAAGCGCCACGCCAATTCCTCGCCAGCCTGGAACGGCACGACCCGGGTGCCGGCGGCGGCGACGGTGTCGGGCATCCGCCACGATGTGCGCTCCAGCACCACTTTCGTTTCGTTGAGCGGCAGCCCGTAGAAGCGCGGGCCATGCTCCGAGGCGAAGCCTTCGAGCAGGTGGAGCGCGCCTTCCTCCTCGAACACGGCAGCATAGGCTTCGAGCGCGGCGGGCGCATTGTAGATCCCGGCGCAGCCGCAGGCGGCTTCCTTCGCCTCGATCGCGTGCGGGGCGGAATCGGTGCCGAGAAAGAACTTCGGATTGCCCGAGGTCGCAGCCTTGCGCAGCGCGGCGCGGTGAATTTCGCGCTTGGCGACGGGCAGGCAATAGAAATGCGGGCGGATGCCGCCTTCGAACATCGCGTTGCGGTTGATGACGAGATGGTGCGGCGTGATGGTCGCGGCGACCAGCGGCCCGGCACCCTCGACGAAACGAACCGCGTCCGCCGTCGTGATATGCTCCAGCACGATCTTCAGCGCCGGAAAGTCGCGGACGATGCGGCTGAGGATGCGCTCGATGAACACCGCCTCGCGGTCGAAGATGTCGACATGGCGATCGGTGACCTCGCCGTGGAGGAGCAGCGGCATGCCGATCCGCTCCATCGCCGCGAACACCGGATAGATGTTGGCGACATCGGTCACGCCGGCGCTCGAATTGGTCGTCGCATGCGCCGGATAGAGCTTGGCGGCGGTGAACACGCCCTCGGCGAAGCCGCGCTCGATCTCGGCCGGATCGATGCTGTCGGTGAGATAGGCTGTCATCAGCGGCATGAAGTCGCTGCCGGCCGGAGCGGCGGCGAGGATGCGCTCGCGATAGGCGCGGCCAGCCTCGACCGTTGTCACCGGCGGCACGAGATTGGGCATGACGATGGCGCGCGCGAACTGGCGGGCGGTCGCGCCGACGACGTCGCGCAGCATCGCGCCGTCGCGCAGGTGGACGTGCCAGTCGTCGGGGCGGCGCAGGATCAGGCGGGTCATCTCGGGAGCCTCATGAGACGTCGACGCGGCCGGACCGGGCCGCAGGCCGCCGCATCCTCTACCCTGCGCCCCGCCGCGCGTCATCGGCAAAGTCTGACCGGATCTGGCGCGGCCGGGTTGGCGTCGCCGCGCCTTTCTCCCTAGTCTGCTTCCGGAACGAACGGGGGCAGGGGACGCTGTGGCGCAGGCGCGGGGACTGATCGGCATCCTTCTCATTCTCGCGCTCGCCTGGGTGGCGTCCGAAAACCGCGCCGTGCGCCCCGGCTGGCGCTGGATTGCGGGCGCGATCCTCATGCAGCTGGCGCTGGCGCTGGTGATCGTCCGGGTGCCGGCGGTCTGGTCGCTGGTCGACGGCATCAACCGCGGCGTGTCCGCGATCGAGCAGGCGACGCTGGCCGGTTCCAGCTACATGTTCGGCTACCTCGGCGGCGCGCCGATCCCGTTCGTGCTGAAGCCGGGCACGCCGCAGCCGATGGTGATCGCCTTCCAGATCCTGCCGCTGATCATCGTGTTCTCGGCGCTCACCGCGCTGCTCTGGCACTGGGGCGTGC
>JADCGM010000204.1 GCA_020249025.1 Alphaproteobacteria bacterium | reverse complement strand
GGTGAAGGCGGCGGTATCGCGCTCGAAGAACTGGGCGGCGATGTCGACGCCCTGGGCCTGCAGGTCGGCCTCTTCCGGCGAGCGGGCGACGTTGACCTTGACGGTCACCGACACCTCGGGGTGAAGCGCCACGCGCACCTCGGTCACGCCGAGCGTCTTGATCGGCTTGTCGAGGACGATCTGCGACTTGGCGACCTTGGCGCCGTCGGCGACGAGCGCCTCGGCGAGATCGCGGGCCGAGACCGAACCGTACAGCGCGCCGGCGTTCGACGCCTGACGGATGAGCACGATCGACTTGCCTTCGAGACCCTTGGCGTCGACCTGGGCCGCGTCACGCCGCTTGGCGTTGTCGGCCTCGATCTGGGCGCGGGTGGCCTCGAAGCGCTTCTTGTTCGCCTCGTTGGCGCGGAGCGCCTTGTTGCGCGGGAGCAGATAGTTGCGCGCGAAACCGGGCTTCACGGCGACGACGTCGCCGATGTTGCCGAGCTTCTCGACGCGCTCGAGCAGGATCACGTCCATGTCCGGCGCTCCCTTACTTCACGAGGTACGGAAGCAGGCCGAGATGGCGGGCGCGCTTGATCGCCTGGGCCAGCTCACGCTGCTTCTTGGCCGACACCGCGGTGATGCGGGACGGCACGATCTTGCCGCGCTCCGAGACGAAGCCCTGGAGCAGACGGACATCCTTGTAGTCGATCGCGGGCGCGTTCGGGCCCGAGAACGGGCAGCTCTTGCGACGGCGGAAAAACGGGCGTGCCATGTGCGCTTACTCCTCGCCCTGCGCGGCGCGCGGGGCGCGCTCGCCACGGAAGCCGCCGCGATCGCCGCCGCGGCCGCCACGATCACCGCGCGGACCGCGCTCGTCGCGCTCGCTGCGGCGCATGATCGCCGAGGGGCCACCCTCGAGCGCATCGACGCGGATCGTCTGGAAACGGATGATGTCCTCGTTGAGGCCGACCTGGCGCTCGAGCTCGGCGACGGCCGGAGCCGGGGCCTCGATGTTGAGGAGGACGTAGTGCGCCTTGCGGTTCTTCTTGATCCGGTAGGCGAGGTTGCGGAGGCCCCAGTATTCGGTCTTCGAGACCTTGCCCTGGCCTTCCTCGATCACCTTCGCGAACGCCTCGGAGAGGGCGTCCACCTGGCCCGTGGCCAGATCCTGGCGCGCCAGGAAGACATGCTCGTACAACGGCATGCGTTTCACCTTGTCTGTGCCGATCGTTGACGACGGACGATCCGTCGCCCCTCCGGCTGGCTTCTGAAAACGGAAAACGGCGGCAGGAGACCCGCCGCCGCGATCCGCCGCGCCCTATGGCGCAGAGTGGCGTTCAGTTCAAGCCTTAACCGCGGCTGCTCGCATAGAGCGCCCACAGCGAGGCGATGTCCTTCATGCCGCTGGTCGCGGGCACCGAGTTGAAGGTGGCGCGGGCGGCGGCGGTCTGGCCCGCCTTCACCTGGGCGATGCCCTTGAACACCAGCGCCTGGTCGGCGTTGGCGCCGCCCTTGGCGGCGGCGTCGAACGCCTGCGCCGCGCCGGTATAGTTGCCCTGGCCGAGCAGCGCGTTGCCGAGCTGGAAGCGGCCCGCCGGCGTCGCCGGCAGCTTCGAGGCGTTCGCCGCGGCCTCGGCGGCGCGGGCGTTGGTCGCCGAGATAAGGCTCGACATCTGCGCATCGCCCGCCGAGAAGGCGCCCGCCTTCGAGCCGGCGTCGAGCGCCTGCTTGGCGACGCCCGGCTGGCCGGCGACGATCGCGAGCTTCACGAACTCCTGATAGTCGTCGGCGCGCTTGATGTTGCCGGTCTGCTGCATGAGCTGGAAGAGGGCGAGCTTCGCCTCGCGAGACATCTTCGCCTTCTTCATGTCGACGAGCAGCGCGGCCCAGCGCGCCGGCGACGAGTCGATGCGGATGAGCTTCGTCGTCGTGGCGAGATAGGCCTCCTTCTCGCCGAGCTTGTACTGGGCGGCGGCGAGGTTCTCGAGGTAGCGGGCGTTGCCCGGGTTCGCTCTCGACAGGCGCTCGTAATAGGCGGCCGCACCCTTGAAGTCGCCCGACCGGATCAGCGACTGGCCGATGATCGTCGGGCAGTCGCCGCCACCGCCCTTGCGGCACAGCGCGGCGGCCTTCCCGAACTGGCCGGCCTGATAATAGAGCGACGCGATCTGCGACGCGGGCGCGCCGACCGATTCGAGTTCGGCCGCGGCGCGGGCGTACTGGCCAGCGCGGGTGAAGACATAGGCGGCGCCGCGGGCGACCTGCGCCTTCTGCTGCGGCGTGGTCGCGGCGGCCTTGGCCTGGTTGATCTGCGCGATGGCGGCGGCCGAGTTGCCCGAACCGGCGGCCTTCAGCGCGGCCTGGAGCGGCTTGCCGACGGACGCGGGAAGCGCCTGGGCGAAGGCGGGGGCGGCGATCGCCAGCGGCGCGGCGGCGACGGCCAGCGCGACGGCGAAGCGGGTAACCAGTTTCATGTCGTCCCTCTCGTCTCAAAAATCCTGCCGCGGTCGGTCCGGCTGCGACACCCCTCGCCACCCGGCACAGCCCCATCGTCAGGAGCGAGGGTTCGCCCACATTACGGTCAGGGGTCTGGCTGCCGGATGAACGGCGGGAGCGCCGCCTGCCCGTCGCACAAGCGGCGGGACATTATCGAATCCGCCGACGGGTGCAATGCGCATCTTTCATGCGCAGCGCGGGCCCCGCCCCACCCTGCGGCTTGCGCCCGCGGAAGGGGGCGGCTAGTCGCCTGCGCCAGTTGCGGGGGGGGGGAGCGCTCGATGAGCCGCGCTTATGTGTTTCCGGGTCAGGGCAGCCAGTCGGTCGGCATGGGCAAGGCCCTCGCCGAGGCGTCGGCCGCCGCGCGTGAGGTGTTCGAGGAGGTCGACGAGGCGCTCGGCCAGAAACTGTCGAAGCTGATGTTCGGCGGCCCCGAAGACGAGCTGACACTGACCGCCAACGCCCAGCCGGCGATCATGGCGGTGTCGATCGCGACGCTGCGGGTGCTCGAGCGCGAGGGCGGCAAGCGGCTGGCCGATCACGCCGCGATGGTCGCGGGCCACTCGCTGGGCGAATACACCGCGCTCTGCGGCGCCGGCGCGCTCGAATTGGCGCAGACGGCGACGCTGCTGCGACTGCGCGGACAGGCGATGCAGGCGGCGGTGCCGGTCGGCGAGGGCGCGATGGCGGCGCTGCTCGGCCTCGATCTTGAGGCGGCGCAGGCCGCCGCCGCCGAGGGTGCGCAGGGTGAGGTCTGCTCGGCCGCCAACGACAATGCGCCGGGTCAGGTGGTGATCTCGGGCGCGACCGCCGCCGTCGAGCGCGCCATCGAAGCGGCGAAGGCGCGCGGCGCCAAGCGCGGCATCCTGCTGCCGGTGTCCGCGCCATTCCACTGCGAGCTCATGCAGCCGGCCGCCGATGCCATGGCCGAGGCGCTCGCCGGTGCGACGATCCGCGCGCCGTTCGTGCCGCTGGTCGCCAATGTGACCGCCGCGCCCGTCGCTGATCCCGACACCATCCGCCGACTGCTCGTCGAGCAGGTGACGGGCATGGTGCGCTGGCGCGAGAGCGTCGCGGCGATGGCGGCGGGCGGCGTCAGCGGGTTCGTCGAGTTCGGCGGCAAGGTGCTGGGCCCGATGATCAAGCGCATCGAGCCCGACGCGACCCCGACGAGCCTCGTGACGATGGCCGACATCGAGGCGTTCGCGGCGACGTTGTAGGGGTTGCGGGTAGGTCGTGCGTGCTTCGACTTCGCTCAGCATGAGCGGAATTAGGGGATTGCACGAAACAGCGTCATGCAGCTCACAGATCCCGCTCATGCTGAGCGAAGTCGAAGCACGCAGAAGCTGAATGCAGGCGAGGAGAAGACCATGTTCGATCTGACGGGCAAGACCGCGCTGGTGACGGGCGCTTCGGGCGGCATCGGCTCGGCCGTGGCGAAGGCGCTTGCCGGGCGTGGGGCACGGGTCGCGCTGTCGGGCACAAATCCGGACAAGCTGGCGGCGGTCGCCGCGGAGATCGGCGGCGATTGCGTGACGCTCCCCTGCGATCTGTCCGATGCGGCGGCGGTCGACGCGCTGGTGCCCGCGGCGGTCGAGGCGCTCGGTGGCCGGCTCGACATCCTCGTCAACAACGCCGGCGTCACCCGCGACAACCTCGCCATGCGCATGAAGGACGAGGAGTGGGAGACGGTGATCCGCGTCAATCTCGAAGCCGCGTTCCGCCTCGCGCGCGCCAGCTTGCGCCCGATGATGAAGCAGCGCTGGGGCCGCATCATTTCGGTTACCTCGGTCGTCGGCGTCACCGGCAACCCGGGGCAGGCCAATTACGCCGCGTCGAAGGCCGGCCTTATCGGCATGTCGAAGGCGCTTGCGCAGGAAGTCGCCAGCCGCAACGTCACGGTGAACTGCGTGGCGCCCGGCTTCATCACCTCTGCGATGACCGACGTATTGCCCGACGCACAGAAGGAGGCGCTCAATGCGCGCATTCCGGCGGGGCGGATGGGCACCGGCGAGGAGATCGCGGCGGCGGTCGTCTATCTCGCCTCCGACGAGGCAGCCTATGTCACCGGCCAGACGCTGCACGTCAACGGCGGCATGGCGATGATCTGACGCGCCCGCGCGGCCCGGGAACCCCGCGCCTGCGCAGCGGTTGAACGGCCAGACCGCAGAGTAAAGCGGAGGCTGGCGTGGCGTACGGACAAAGTGGTGAAGGCGATGGCGAGTCCCGGCGGGGTTTCGGGGCGATGGACGCCGACCGGCACCGCGAAATTTCCTCGAAAGGCGGCCGCATGAGCCGCGGCGGCGGGTTCGCGGCCAATCCCGAGCTGGCACGCGAGGCCGGCCGCAAGGGCGGCCAGGCCTCGGGTCGTCGCAACCTCGGCGAGGACTAGCCGCAGGAGAGCTCGAGAGACCGTGAGGCTCCGGGCTCCAAGTTTCGAAGGGCCAACGAAAATTCGCCGGGCGACAACGATTCGTTGACGCTCCGTCGGTTATGGCCGTTACTGTGAGCATGGAAAGGCAAGGCGCAGCCTCGATCCGGGCAGTGCGGCTGCGCGGCGTTCTCGTCGCTGTCATCGCGCTGATCCTGCTGGCCGCTGGCGTCATCGTCGCCTCGCTCGCCTCCGTCGCCAACCGCTACTGGGCCTATTCCGCCGACCGCGAGCGCACGCAGGTGGTCAACGCGCTCGACCTGCGGCTGAAGCGCATGCGCAACGACCTGACCAGCATCACCTTCTGGGACGAGGCGGTCGAGAACACGGCGCTGCGCTACGATCCCGCCTGGGTCGATCAGAACATCGGCCGCTGGCTCCACG
>JADCGM010000203.1 GCA_020249025.1 Alphaproteobacteria bacterium | reverse complement strand
GAGAGGTCGAGATGCATGCCGATCACCCGCAGCGGCCGGCCATCGACGAGAAGGTCGGCGCGGACCGCGCCGCGCGGCTCCAGCGTCGGCAGGGTGAGCGGCGCGGCCGCCGCCAACTCGATCCCGCGGCGGACAAGCAGCGCATTGCCGTGCCAGCCGAGGCTGCCATGGCGGACGTCGAAGGCGACGGGGCGGTAATCGCTGTGCGCGGCGATGAGTTCGGGTGGCAGCGCCGACTGGCGTGCGCCGAAGCGGCGGTCGGCCTCCTGCAGCGCGACGATGTCGGCATCGACCTCGGCAAGGATGGCGAGGATGCGGTCAGGCCGGCGGCGGCGGTCGGCGCAGATCGCCTTGCGGATGTTGTAGCTCGCGACTCGGATGGTGCCGGGATGGGGGTGCGCGCGCGTCATGCGACAGCCGAGGTAGTCCGCGCGCGGCGGCTCCGCAATTGCGGCGGGTTGACCGCGCCGGCGCCTGCGTGGACGCTGCGGGCAAAAGGGGAGGGATCGCGATGCGCCGCGTCCACACGCGCACCTGCCATCTGTGCGAAGCCAATTGCGGGCTGCTGATCGAGACCGAGGGGCGGACCGTCCTCTCGATCAAGGGCGATCCCGATAACCCGCTGTCGCGCGGCCATATCTGCCCCAAGGCGACCGCCATCGCCGATCTTCAGGACGACCCCGACCGGCTGCGCACGCCGGTGAAGCGCGTCGGCGAGGACTGGGTCGAGATCGGCTGGGACGAGGCCTATGCCGAGATCGGGGCGCGCTTCGCCGCCCTCCGCGCCGCCGGGGGTGCGGCGACGCTCTATGTCGGCAATCCCAATGCGCACAATTACGCGACCTCGACGCAGACGCCGCTGCTGAAGAGGGCGCTCGGCTGCCAGGGCATCTATTCGGCCTCGACCGTCGACCAGATCCCGCACCAGCTCGTGCAGATGTGGATGTACGGGCACAATGCGCTGTTCCCGATCCCCGACATCGATCGCACCCAGATGATGCTCATCGTCGGCGGCAATCCGCTGGCCTCGAACGGCAGCGTGTGGACGGTGCCCGACGTCAAGAAGCGGATCGAGGCGTTGCAGGCGCGCGGCGGCAAGCTCGTCGTCGTCGACCCGCGCCGGACCGAGACCGCGAAGATCGCCGACGCGCATCACTTCATCCGCCCCGGCATGGATGCGGCCTTCTTCGTCGCGCTGCTGCTCGCGCTTGATGAGGGCGGCCTCGTCCGTCCCGGGCGGCTGGCGCCGATGCTCGACGACGGCTGGGACGCGGCGTGGAGCGCACTGCGCGGCTTCGATCTGGAGGCCTGCGCCGCGGCCTCTGGGATCGCGGCGGACACGATCCGGGGGCTGGCCGCCGAACTGGGCTCCGGCGCACCCGCCATCGTCTACGGGCGGATGGGCGTCTCGGTCGCCGCCTTCGGCAGCCTCAACCAGTGGCTCATCCAGCTTCTCAACATCGCCACCGGCAACCTCGACCGCGAGGGCGGCGCGATGTTCAGCCAGCCGGCGGTCGACATCGTCGGCGGCTCGGGGCCGGGCACCTACGGCCGCTTTGCCAGCCGGGTGTCGGGGCATCCCGAGGTCATCGGCGAATTCCCGGTGGCGACGCTGGCCGAGGAGATCCTGACGCCGGGCGAGGGCCAGATCCGCGCGCTCGTCACGGTCGCGGGCAATCCGGTGCTGTCCAACCCCGACGGCGGCCTGCTCGACCGCGCGCTGGCGGGCCTCGACCTCATGGTCTCGGTCGACATGTATGTGACCGCGACGACGCGGCATGCGCACTACATCCTGCCGCCCTGCGGGCCGCTGGAGAAGGATCACTATCCGCTGTTCCTTGCGCCCATCGCGGTGCGCAACTTCGCCAATTATTCGCCGCCGGTGCTGGAGATGACACCGGGGGCGAAGGCCGATTGGGAAATCGTCGCCGAGCTGGCGCGGGCGCTGGCCGGTGCGACCGGGCAGACGCTCCCCAACATCCGCCCGCCGCGCGAAACGCTCGATGCCATGCTCCAGCGGTCCCCACGCGGGCTGACGCTCGCCGAGGTCGAGGCGCATCCCCACGGCCTCGATCTCGGGGCGCTGGAGGCGGGCGCGCTGCCGGCGCGGCTGCGCACCGCCAACAAGCGCATCGCCTGCGCGCCCGAAAAGCTGCTCGCCGATCTCGACCGGCTGGCGGCCGCGCTCGCCGCGCCGCCCGAGCCGGGCCTGCGGCTGATCGGGCGGCGGCATGTCCGCAACAACAACAGCTGGCTCCACAACAGCCGCCGCCTCCTGAAGGGCCCCGATCGCTGCACACTGATGATCCACCCCGACGACGCCGCCGCGCGCGGCATCGGCGCCGGGGCTACGGTGCGCGTGCGCTCCCGCGTCGGCGAGGTCAGCGTGGCCGTCGAGATCACCGACGACGTGATGCCGGGCGTCGTCTCGCTGCCCCACGGCTTCGGCCATGGCCGCAAGGGCGTGAAACTGTCCGTCGCCGCCGAGAAGCCGGGGGTGAGCATCAACGACCTCACCGACCGGGCGCGCCTCGATCCGGTCAGCGGCAATGCGGCACTGACGGGAACGCCGGTGGAGGTGGAGGCGGCGTGATGTGCCGGAGGCGGCGCGGGTCGCCCTGGCCTCACCCCACCCCCAAACCTTGACCCCCCTCCCCCCCGCCGGTAATCGGCGCGCACCTTTTTTGCACCCGCGAAGGAGCGCTCGTGGCGCTGTCGTTCCAGAGGCTGATCCTGACGCTCCAGGACTATTGGGCCACGCAGGGCTGCGTGGTCCTCCAGCCCTATGACCTGCGCATGGGCGCCGGCACCTTCCACCCGGCGACCACCTTGCGCGCGCTCGGCCCCGATCCGTGGCGCGCCGCCTATGCGCAGCCGTGCCGCCGCCCGTCCGACGGGCGCTACGGCGAGAACCCCAACCGGCTGCAGCATTATTACCAGTTCCAGGTCATCCTGAAGCCGAGCCCGGAGGACATCCTCGACCTCTACCTCGGCTCGCTGCGCGCTATCGGCATCGACACCGCCAAGCACGACATCCGCTTCGTCGAGGACGATTGGGAGAGCCCGACGCTCGGCGCCTGGGGCCTCGGCTGGGAGGTGTGGTGCGACGGGATGGAGGTGACGCAGTTCACCTATTTCCAGCAGGTCGGCGGCATCGAATGCGCGCCGGTCGCGGGTGAGATCACCTACGGTCTCGAGCGGCTGGCGATGTACATCCAGGGCAAGGATTCGATCTACGACCTCGCCTACAACGACGATGGCGTCAGCTATGGCGACGTCTTCCTCGAAAGCGAGCGCCAGTTCAGCGCCTTCAACTTCGAGCATGCCCGCACCGACCTGCTGTTCAAGCAGTTCACCGAGGCGCAGGACCAGTGCCGCGAGCTTCTCGCCGCCGACCTGCCGCTGCCCGCCTATGATCTCGCCATCGAGGCGAGCCATCTGTTCAACCTGCTGAACGCGCGCGGCGTCATCTCGGTCGCCGAACGCCAGGCCTATATCGGCCGCGTCCGCGAGCTGGCGAAGGGCTGCTGCGAAGGCTGGATGAAGAAGAACGGCTGGGACGCGGGGGCCGCCAAGTGAGCGACTTCCTGCTCGAACTGTTCTGCGAGGAAATCCCGGCGCGGATGCAGGCGAAGGCCAGCGAGGATCTGGCGCGGCTGTTCGGCGAGAAGCTCGCCGAGGCCGGGCTGACCGCATCCGGCCTTGAGACGCATGCCACGCCGCGACGCCTCGCGCTGATCGCGCGCGGCCTGCCGCAGGCGACGCCCGACGTTCATGAGGAACGCCGCGGCCCGCGCGCCGATGCGCCGGCGCAGGCGGTCGAGGGCTTCCTCAAATCGACCGGCCTCTCTCGCGACCAGCTCGAAGAGCGCGACGACCCCAAGGGCCGCTTCCTCTACGCCGTCATCGCCAAGCCGGGCCGCGCGACGACCGAGCTGCTCGCCGAGATCGTGCCCGCCATCGTCCGCGCCCTTCCGTGGCCGAAGTCGATGCGCTGGGGGACGCGCTCGGCGCATGAGGGCGCGCTGCGCTGGGTGCGGCCGCTGCATGGGATCGTGGCGATCCTGGGCGACCGCGTCGTCGATCTGGAGGTCGACGGCATCCGCGCCGGGCGCACCACGCGCGGGCATCGCTTCCTGTCGACGGGCCCGGTCGAGATCGCCTCGGTCGACGTCTATGCGGCGCGGCTGCGCGATGCGCATGTCATCCTCGACGCGGCCGAGCGCGCGCGGATCATCGGCGAGCGGGCGCGCGACGCGGCGAAGGCCGCCGGTCTCGAACTGATCGAGGACGCGGGGCTTCTCGCCGAGAACGCCGGGCTCACCGAATGGCCGGTGCCGCTGCTCGGCGATTTCGACCCCGATTTCCTCGACGTGCCGCCCGAGGTCATCCAGCTGACGATGCGGGCGAACCAGAAATATTTCGCCTGCCGCGATCCGAAGACCGGCGCGCTCGCCCCGGCGTTCGTCTGCGTCGCCAACATCGAGGCGAGCGACGGCGGCGCGGCCATCGTCGCCGGCAACCGCAAGGTCCTCGCGGCCCGCTTGAGCGACGCCCGCTTCTTCTGGGAGCAGGACAAGAAGGCGACGCTGGAATCGCGGCTGCCGAAGCTTGGCGACATCGTCTTCCACGAAAAGCTCGGGACGGTGGCCGACAAGGTCGAGCGCGTCGCCAAGCTGGCGCGCTGGCTCGCCGGGCACATCCCCGGCTGCGACCCCGATCTCGCCGAACAGGCGGCCCGGCTGTGCAAGGCCGATCTCGTCACCGGCATGGTCGGCGAGTTCCCCGAGCTTCAGGGCATCATGGGCGGCTACTACGCCCGCGCCGAAGGCCTCGACCCGCAGATCGCCGACGCCATCCGCGACCACTACAAGCCGGTTGGGCAGAACGACGACGTGCCGACCGCGCCGGTGACGGTAGCGGTGGCGCTGGCGGACAAGCTGGATACGCTCGCGGGATTCTTCTCGATTGGCGAGAAGCCGACAGGTTCGCGAGACCCGTTCGCACTCCGGAGATCGACCCTCGGCATCGCTTCGATCCTGATCCGCGCCCAGTTGCGCATCGGCTCGGTCGGGCTGTTCCGGCAGGCAGAGTTCCCGTTCGCGGAGTACCAGGACGGTTCGCGGGCCGTGTATCGCGAAATGCTGGAGTTCCTGATCGACCGCCTGAAGGTCCAGCAGCGCGAAGCGGGCGCGCGGCACGACCTCATCGATGCCGTGTTTGCGCTCGGCGGCGAGGACGATCTGGTCCGGCTGCTCGCCCGCGTGAAGGCGTTGCAGGCGTTTGTCGCGACCGACGACGGGGCCAATCTGCTCGCGGGGTACAAGCGGGCGGCGAATATTCTGCGGATCGAGGAGAAGAAAGACGGGGTCGCTTATGACGGCGCGGTCGATCCCAAGCTGCTCGCCGCCGATGAGGAACAGGCGCTGGCGGCCGCGCTCGATGCGGCGATCCCGGCGGCGGAGAGCGCGGTCGGGCGCGAGGACTTCGCGGGTGCGATGACGGCGCTCGCGGGCCTGCGCGCGCCGATCGACAACTTCTTCGACCGCGTGACGGTCAACGCCGACGAAACGGACGTCCGGGCGAACCGTTTGCGCTTGCTGGCGCGGATCCGCGCGGCGGCGCATACGGTTGCGGACTTTGGGCGAATAGAGGGTTAGTTGACCCTCTCCCCTGGCCGGGAGAGGGACAGGCGCACGCAGAGCGGCAGGGTGAGGGGCGTTCGGGCGACGGACACGCCCCGCACCCGCCACGCTGTGCTTGCCACCCGCTCCCGCGATGGGGCGCGGGAAGAGGAGGAACGATGGCGACGATGACGACCGACACGACCGCCACCTGGGTCTACCGCTTCGGCGGCGGGGTGTCCGACGGCGGCAAGGGCCTGAAGACCCTGCTCGGCGGCAAGGGGGCGAATCTCGCCGAGATGGCGAGCATCGGCCTGCCCGTCCCCCCCGGCTTCACCATCACCACCGCCATGTGCGCCGAATATTATGCGCGCGGCGAAAGCTATCCGCCCGAGCTCGCTGAGCAGGTGAAGACCGGCCTCGCCCATATCGAGGCGGTGACCGGCAAGGGCTTCGGCGATGCGGCGAACCCGCTGCTCGTCTCGGTGCGCTCGGGCGCGCGGGTGTCGATGCCGGGGATGATGGACACCGTCCTCAACCTCGGCCTCAACGACGTCACCGTCGAGGGCTTGGCCAAGGCGTCAGGCGATGCCCGCTTCGCCTGGGACAGCTATCGCCGCTTCATCCAGATGTATTCGGACGTCGTCCTCGGCCTCGACCATTATCTCTTCGAGGACGCGCTCGAGATCGCCAAGGAAGACAAGGGCGTCACGCTCGACACCGAGCTGACCGCCGACGACTGGAAGGCGCTCGTCGCCGCCTACAAGCGGCTCGTCGCCGACAATCTCGGCACGCCCTTCCCGCAGGACCCGCACGAGCAGCTGTGGGGCGCGGTCGGCGCGGTGTTCGGATCGTGGAAGTCCGAACGCGCCAAGGTCTATCGCCGCCTGAACGACATCCCCGAGGAGTGGGGCACCGCCGTCAACGTGCAGGCGATGGTGTTCGGCAACATGGGCGAGACGTCGGCGACGGGCGTCGCCTTCACCCGCGACCCCGCGACTGGCGAGCGCGCCTATTACGGCGAATATCTCATCAACGCGCAGGGCGAGGACGTGGTGGCGGGCATCCGCACCCCGCAGTACCTCACCAAGGCCGCGCGCGCGGCGGCGGGCGCCAAGCCGCTGTCGATGGAAGAGGCGATGCCGGAGACCTACGCCGAGCTGGCGGCGGTCTTCGATCTGCTCGAACGCCACTACCGCGACATGCAGGACATCGAGTTCACCGTCGAGCGCGGCAAGCTCTGGATGCTCCAGACCCGCAGCGGCAAGCGCACGGCCAAGGCCGCGCTGAAGATCGCGGTCGACATGGCCAACGAGGGGCTGATCGGCACCGACGAGGCGATCCTGCGTGTCGATGCGCAGGCGCTCGACCAGCTGCTCCACCCGACGCTCGACCCCAAGGCCCCGCGCGACGTCGTCGCCAAGGGCCTGCCCGCCTCGCCCGGCGCGGCCTCGGGCAAGATCGTCTTCACCGCCGACGAGGCGGAAAAGCGTGCGGCGGCCGGCGAGGACGTGATCCTGGTCCGTGTCGAAACCAGCCCCGAGGACATCCACGGCATGCACGCGGCGCGCGGCATCCTCACCCAGCGCGGCGGCATGACCAGCCACGCGGCGGTGGTCGCGCGCGGCATGGGCCGCCCCTGCGTCTCGGGCGCGGGCGGGCTCGTGATCGACGCCAAGGCGAAGACGCTGCGCACCGGCGGGCGTGAGCTTGGCGAGGGTGCGATCGTCACCATCGACGGCGCCACCGGCGAGGTGATGGCGGGCGAGGTGCCGACCGTCCAGCCCGAACTCGCGGGCGACTTCGGCCGGCTGATGGCCTGGGCCGATGCGCAGCGCCGGCTGAAGGTCCGCACCAACGCCGAGACGCCTGCCGACTGCCGCACCGCGCGCAGCTTCGGCGCGGAAGGCATCGGTCTGTGCCGCACCGAGCACATGTTCTTCGACGCCGCGCGCATCACCGCGGTGCGCCAGATGATCCTCGCCGAGGACGAGGCCGGCCGCCGCGCCGCGCTGGCCCGGCTTCTCCCTGAACAGCGCGGGGATTTCGTCGCGATCTTCGAGATCATGGCCGGCTTGCCGGTGACGATCCGCCTGCTCGATCCGCCGCTCCACGAGTTCCTCCCTCACCGCGAGGAGGAGTTCGCCGAGGTCGCGAACGCCTCGGGCATCTCGGTCGAGGCGCTGCGCCGCCGCGCCGCCGAGCTTCACGAGTTCAACCCGATGCTCGGCCACCGCGGCTGCCGCCTCGGCGTCACCTATCCCGAAATCTACGAGATGCAGGCCCGCGCCATCTTCGAGGCGGCCGTCGACGTCGCCAAGCGTACCGGCGAGGCGGTCGTTCCCGAGGTGATGATCCCGCTCGTCGCCACCGCGCGCGAGCTCGAACTGATGAAGGCGGTCGTCGACCGGACGGCGCGCGACGTGTTCGAGGAGGCGGGGCGCAGCCTCGACTATCTCGTCGGCACGATGATCGAGCTGCCGCGCGCGGCGCTGCGCGCCCGCGAGATCGCGGCGCATGCCGAGTTCTTCAGCTTCGGCACCAACGACCTCACCCAGACCGCACTCGGCATCAGCCGCGACGACGCGGGGCGCTTCCTCGGCGCCTATGTCGAGCAGGGCATCTACGCCAAGGACCCCTTTGTCTCGATCGATGTCGAGGGCGTGGGCGAGCTCATCGACATCGCCGTCCAGCGCGGACGCACGGTGCGCGCCGATATCAAGCTCGGCATCTGCGGCGAGCATGGCGGCGACCCGGCCTCGATCGCCTTCTGCGAGAGCCAGGGCCTCGACTACGTTTCCTGCTCGCCCTACCGTGTGCCGATCGCCCGGCTTGCGGCGGCGCAGTCGGCGCTGCGGCGGCGGCTGCAGAACGAGGTGGCGGGACTTTGACGGCACGCCCGGTTGCGACGCTTCTGATCCTGCTGGCGCTCGCCGCCTGCGACAGCGCGCCGGCGGAGACCGAGGCCGGATCGCCGGCGCATGTTACCGCCGCCGCCAAGGGCGGCGATCTCGGGCTGAACTTCGCCGGGCGCTGGGGGCCGAGCCAGGAAGAGTGCGACATCCGCTGGTGGGACTTCGCCGCCGAGCAGGTGCGCCTCGCCGACGGCCTGACCTGTCTGTTCCAGAGGGAAACCCCGGTCGCCAACGGCCTGCAGATCGAGATGGCCTGCGTCGGCGAGGGCGTGTCGAACGTCGAACGCTGGGAGCTGACCGCGCTGCCCGACCGCAAGATGTCAGTGGTGCGCGACAACAGCGCGCCGGTCATCCTCGAGCGCTGCTCGCTCTACGATCTCGACGCGCCCCAGCCGAAGGCGCCCTAGCTAGCCGCAGCCGATAAGCCCGGCGACGCCGACGATGACGGTGTCGCCGCCAGCCGGCGTGAACGCCAGCGACCCCTCGCGCACGACGAGCCCGCCGGCGAGCGGCGACCCGCCCGCGAAATCGAGATCGAGGTCGATGGCGACCCCGCTGCCCGCATAGCCGGCCCTGGGCGTCAGCCCGAAGACGGCGTCGCCGCTGCCCCCCGTCTGCGCGAGATCGACCGCCGCGCCTCGCCAGACGATACGGGCGAGGCCGGGCTGCGCAGTCGCCATGAGGATGCGCCGCGGCGGCCCGGCGGTGCGCTCCCACAGGAACAGCGCGCAGCGCCCCTTGGGCAGCGCCTGCGCGGGCAGTTCGGCGAGCGGCAGCGCGCTTTGCGGCGGCGGAGCGGACGCCGCGCGCGGCGACGCGGCGCAGCCACCGACGAGCAGCGCGGCGAGCAGCGGCGGCAGGACGGCGCGGATCACAGGCTTCCCTCCACGGTCAGCGCAAGGCCGGTCGGCGCGGTCCGAAAGCCCGCGGCGACGAGCAGGTTGGTGAGCTGCGCATCGGCCCCCATCATCGTCAGCGTCAGCGCATAGCGGCCGGCGGCGTAGATGCGCATCTCGGCGGTGGCGACGCCGCTGTCGGCCTGGAAAGGCAGCAACGCCGCCTCCCCATCGCAGCGGGCGGTGGCGCGCATCTCGCCGATGCCGACGCCCGCGACCGGCGCGACCGACAGCCGCGCGCCGCCCTCGGCGCGGTCGCAGACGCCGTCGCGAAAGCCGATGGCGAGGCCGTCGAGCGTCAGCGACGAAGCCGGGAGCGGCGGCAGCGCGGCGATGGCCGGAAGCGCGCCCGAGACGCCTTCAACCCCGAAGCCGCGCGGGCTGGTGTAGATCGCGCCGGTCAGCGCGCCGCCTGTCAGCCGAATGCGCGCGGTCCCGAGCAACAGCGAGCCCGGCGACAGCCCCGCCTCGACATCGCCGACGATCGCGTCGCGCACCTTCACGCCGCGCAGTTCCGCGCTCCATACCGATCCGCGCACCTCGCGCGCGGTCAGGCCGCGCGCATCGAGATCGAGCGCATCGAGCGCGAGGCGCATCGGGAAGGTGACGACGAGCGCGGCGAGCGCCGCCAGCCCCAGCGCGACGCGCGGGCCGAAGGGCAGCCGCAGCTTCACCGCGGGTCCGCGAGCACGACGGTCGCGGCGAGCGTGCCGTCGCCGTTGCGAGTCGCCTGCACCCGGTCGACGCGCAGGCCGTCCTTCGTCTGCAGTTCGCCGAGCCAGCCGAGCAGCGCGGGGGTGCGGATTGCGGCGATGGTGAGTTCGGTGCGCGCATCGCCCGCGGCGACGTTGCTCGCCAGCGTCACCCCCGCCTCCGTCGCGCGGCGGGCGACAAGGTCGGTGACCGTCCCCTGCCGGGCCGGCGCGGCGCGGGCGGGCGCGCGACGGATGGCCTCGGCCATGCCGGCGACGCGACCTGCCGACACCGCCGCGCGGGCATGGCGCTCGGCCGCCGCCGCCACCGCGAGATCGAGCGGACGCAGGATCAGCAGCCAGCCGAGAACGGCGGCAGCGACCGCGCCCATCACGGCGAGCAGCCGCTGTTCGCGCGGGGTGCGCTCCCGCCACCAGGTCAGCGCGGCGCTCATGCGGCGGTCACCGTGAAGTCGGCGAGCTGGCGGCCGCCGTCAGCGCGCGGCGCGCCGGCGGCGACGTTGAGCCCGGCGGCGCGCAGGCGGTCGGCGAGTGCGGCGAGCGCGGCGGGGCTGGGCGCGGCGGCGGTCGCCTGCAGCGCGCCGTTCGCATAGCCGATGGCGGTGAGCTCGACCCCGTCGCCGGCCTGAACCGCGGCGACGAGATGCGCGGCGAGCGCCTGCCACGCGCCGCCGCCGGTCTCGGCGAGGCGGCCGGCGACCTGCGCCTCCGGATCGGTGACGACAGTTCCGCGCGGCAGCACCTCCTGGGCGGTGGCGCGCGCCGCTTCGGCGGCAGCGTCGGCAGCGAAATCGTGGCGCAGCCAGCGCGCGACGTCGGCGATAAGCGTCACGGCGAGAATGGCGGCGGCAAGCAGCGCGAGGCGGCGCAGCCGGCGGCGGTCCCACTGCCACGGCCGCTTCAGCGCATAGTCGCCTTGCCGCAGATCGACGGGGGCGGCCTCGAGCGCGGCGGCCAGCCCGGCCTCGAAGGCGGCGGCGTCGATCTCGGTCGCGGGCGTCTCGCCGATCAGCAGCGCGGCGAGATCGGGTTCCGCCGCGAAGGCGAGGCGGGCGCCGCGGGCGAGCACCAGGCCGCCGTCGCGCAGCGTCGCCACGCCCTCGGCCGGGGCGGCGATGAGCAGCGGCGCGGGCAGCATGCGCTCGGGGTCGATCCCGGCCCCGGCGAGGCGGGCGAGCCAGCCGGCCATCAGCGCCCGGTCAACGATGGCGAGCGCCCGCCAGCCGTCGGCGTCGGGGCCGATGGCGACATGAACGCTGTCGGGTGCGGCGGCGACGACGTCGGTCGCCAT
>JADCGM010000202.1 GCA_020249025.1 Alphaproteobacteria bacterium | reverse complement strand
GGTGTGGGTGGTGGCGCTGCTGCTGACCGGGATCGTGGTTCTCGTTACCGAGTTCGCCTCGAACGTCGCGACTGCCAGCGGCTTCATGCCGGTGATCGCGGGGCTGGTCGTCGCGACCGGGATTGCGCCCGAATATCTGGCGATCCCGGCGGCGCTGGCCGCGAGCTGGGGCTTCATGATGCCGGCGGGCACGGGAGCGAACGCCCTCGCCTTCGCGACGGGCTATCCGCGTGTGCCCGATTTCATCAAGGCCGGCTTCTGGCTCGATGTGCTGGGCGTGCCGCTGATCGTCGCGGTCTGCTTTGCGGCGGCCGCGCTGACCTAGGCGCGCGCGCCGAGCTTCGCTCCGGCCGCCGCCAGCGCGTCGGCGACTCCCTCGGCAGCGTGGGTCAGCGCATCGACGTGGCGGCGCTCGGCAAAGCCCCCGATCAGCGCATGCGCGCGGTCGAAGTCGCAGCGCCCGGCCGCGGCGATCGCGCCGAGCAGCGCCAGTTCGTCGGGGGTCACACAGGGGCGGCAGGGCACGCCGACCGCGATGGTCCGGCGGCTGGCGCTCGACAGGCCGGCGATGAAGGATTTCAGCGCAATCGCCGCCGCGAGCCCGGGCGCGCCGAGCGCCTCGTGCAGCGACTGCTCGGCGGCGCGGTCGCCGAGGCCGTGGAGCGCCACCGAGCGCAAGGCGCCGAGCACAAGGCGGTCGGCCGCGCCGATGCCGAAGCGTGCGCCGCACCCGGCGGGGGTCGAGGCAGTCTGGCCGGGGCCGGTCGAAGGGCTGCGTTCCATCGGGTCCTCCTGCGCCGCCGGGAGCGGGCGGCATGGCAACGCTAGTCCTATTGCAATTCATTCGCAATAGCATATTGAAGCGATGCGCGCTGCCGCTTGCCCTGGCTCCCCCTGCCCCGCTAGGAACCGCAAAACCTCCTCGGGGCGGAGCGCGCGCACATGAAACTCTTGGCCGGCAACTCGAACCTTCCGCTGGCGCGCGCGATCGCGTCCTACCTCGACCTCGCGCTGACCGACGCCAGCGTCCGCCGCTTCGCCGACGAAGAGATCTTCGTCGAGATCAACGAGAATGTCCGCGGCGAGGACGTGTTCGTCATCCAGTCGACGGCGGCGCCCGCCAACGACAACCTCATGGAGCTGCTGATCTGCGTTGATGCGCTGCGCCGCGCGTCGGCCAAGCGCATCACTGCGGTGCTGCCCTATTTCGGCTACGCCCGGCAGGACCGCAAACCCGGCCCGCGCACCCCGATCTCGGCCAAGCTCGTCGCCAATCTCATCACCCAGGCGGGCGCCAACCGCGTGCTGACGATGGATCTCCACGCCGGGCAGATCCAGGGCTTCTTCGACATTCCGACCGACAATCTCTACGCCGCACCCGTGATGGCCGCCGACATCCAGGCGCGCTTTGCGAACGAGAACCTCATGGTCGTCTCGCCCGACGTCGGCGGTGTGGTGCGCGCCCGCGCGTTGTCGAAGCGGCTCGGCAATGTGCCACTCGCCATCGTCGACAAGCGCCGCGAGCGGCCGGGCGAGTCGGAGGTGATGAACATCATCGGCGACGTCGAGGGCCGCTTCTGCATCCTTCACGACGACATCATCGATTCGGGCGGCACGCTGTGCAACGCGGCCGCCGCGCTGATGAAGGCGGGCGCGGTCGGCGTCGTCGCCTACATCAGCCACGGCGTGCTCTCGGGCGGGGCCGCGGCGCGCGTGCAGGGCTCGGCGTTGCGCGAACTGGTCATCACCGATTCGATCGTCGCGACTCCGGCGGTTGCCGAGGCCTCCAAGATCCGCAGCCTCACCATCGCCCCGCTGTTCGGCGAGGCGATAAAGCGCATCGCCGACGAAAGCTCGGTCTCGAGCCTGTTCGACTGAGCGAGGCGGGAGCGCCCCCCTACCCCGCGCGCGCCACCAGCGCGATCCAGCCGGCTTCGTCGAGGGTGGCGATGCCGAGCTGCTGGGCCTTGGCGAGCTTAGACCCTGCACCGGGACCGGCGACGACGAGATCAGTCTTGGCGCTGACCGAGCCGGCGACCTTGGCGCCCAGCCGCTCCGCCTGCGCCTTGGCCTCGTCGCGGCTGAGCGTTTCGAGGCTGCCGGTGAACACCACGGTCTTGCCGCTGACCTCTGACTCCATCGTCTCGTGGACGACGTCGGCGATGCCTTCGAGCACCGCTTCGAGATCGGCGACCGCGGCCTGATTGTGCGCCTCGGCGAAGAAGTCGCAGAGCGCCTGCGCGACCTCGGGGCCGACGCCCGGCGTGTCGATGGCCGCGGCCAGCTCCTTGGCCGCGCGCGCGGTGAACTTCTCCTCAGTCTCACCGAGCGCGGGGGTCAGCTCGGCGCGGCGGGCGTTGGCCGCATCGACCGCGGCGCGCAGCGCGGACCAGCTCCGCCAGCGGCGCGCCAAGTCGCGCGCGGTCACCTCGCCGACATGGCGGATGCCAAGGGCGAACAGCAGCCGGTCGAGCGGCGGATTGCGCTTGGCGGCGATGCCGGCGAGCAGCTTCGCCGCCCACACCCGCCCGTCCTTCTTGCGCGCGAGCAGCTGCTCTTCGCTCAGCCGGTAGATGTCGGCGGGCGCATGGATCAGACCATCGCGGAAGAAATCCTCGATCTGGGTGAGGCCCAGCCCCTCGATGTCGAGCGCATGGCGGCTGACGAAATGGCGGAGGCGCTCGACGCGTTGCGCCGGGCAGATGAGGCCACCGGTGCAGCGCCAGTCGACCTCGCCGGGCTCGCGGTCGACGGAAGAGCCGCACCCCCCGAACTCGATCGGGCATTGTGTAGGAAACTCGAACTTCGGCCGCTCCTCGTCGCGGGTCAGCACCTCGACGATCTGCGGGATGACGTCGCCGGCGCGCTGGACGACGACACGGTCGCCGGGTCGTGCGCCCAGCCGCTCGATCTCGTCGGCGTTGTGGAGCGTGGCGTTGGTGACGACGACGCCGCCGACGGTGACGGGCTGAAGCCGGGCGACGGGCGTCAGCTTGCCGGTGCGGCCAACCTGGATGTCGATGCGCTCCAACAGCGTCTGCGCGCGCTCGGCAGGGAATTTGTGCGCGATCGCCCAGCGCGGCGCGCGCGCCACCTGGCCGAGCCGCGCCTGCCAGTCGAGCCGGTCGACCTTGTAGACGACGCCATCGATGTCGAAGGGCAGATCTGCGCGCATCCGCTCGATCGCGGCATAATGGTCGAGCGCCCCGTCGACGCCCTCGGCGCGGATCAGCAGATCGCTGACCGGCAGCCCCCAGTCGCGGATCGCGTGCATGACGCCGATCTGGGTGTCGGCGGGCAGCGCGCTCGCCTCGCCCCAGCCATGCGCCAGAAAGCACAGCGGCCGTTCGCGCGTGACCTCGGGGTTCTTCTGGCGCAGCGAGCCGGCCGCCGCATTGCGCGGATTGGCGAAAACGCGCTCGCCGGCGAGTCGGGCGTTCAGCTCGGCGAAGGCGGCCTTGGTCATGTAGACCTCGCCGCGAATCTCGAAAACGTCGGGAACGTCGCCCGAGAGCGTCTCGGGAATATCGGCGATGGTGCGGACGTTTGCCGTCACATCCTCACCGGTCGAGCCGTCGCCACGGGTGGCGGCGAGCACGAGCCGCCCACGCTCGTAGCGCAGCGAGCAGCTCAACCCGTCGATCTTGGGTTCGGCCGTCAGCGCCATCGGTGCATCCTCGGCCAGCGCCAGATAGCGGCGGACGCGGCCGACGAACTCCTGCGCATCTTCGCGCGAAAAGGCGTTGTCGAGGCTGAGCATGCCCTTGGCGTGCGCGACCTTGGCGAGGTGTCCGGCAGGCGCCGCGCCGACCTTCTCCGACGGCGAGTCGGCGCGGACGAGCGCCGGAAAGCGCGCCTCGATCGCGGCGTTGCGACGGACGAGCGCGTCGTACTCGGCGTCGGAAATCTCGGGCGCGTCGTCGGTGTGGTAGCGCGCCGAATGATAGGCGATGTCGGCGGCGAGGCGGGCCAGTTCGGCGGCGGCCTCCAGCTCGGTCAGGGCGTCGACGGCTTTGTCCATGCCGGGCTTATAGCGGCCCCGCGCCCGCGCGCGAGAGGGCGTATCAGCCTCGCTTCGCCTTCAGCTCCTCGATGTCGGCAGTGAGCAGCCAGTCGAGCTTCGCGAGCTTGGCGTCCCAGCTGTAGTTGGCGAGGATATGGGCGCGGGCGGCGGCGCCGAGCGCATCGGCCTGCTCGCTGTGGGTGAACAGCGCATCGAGCGCACTGGCGAAGAGGCCGGGCGTGTCGGCGACGAGAAGGTGGCGGCCGGGCACCGCATCGATGCCCTCGAACGCCTGCGGGGTGGCGACGACGGGGCGGGCCGCGGCCATCGCCTCCAGCACCTTGTTCTGGACGCCGCGTGCGAGCTGGAGCGGGGCGACGACGGCATCGGCACCGAGCAGATAGGGCTGCACCTCGGGCACCCGGCCGGTGACGCGGATGCCGGCGATGCTGGCGAGCTTCTTGACCTCGGGCGCGGGATCGCTGCCGACGATGATGAAGCCGGCGTCGGGATGGAGCGCGCGCACCATCGGCCAGACCTCTTTCGCGAACCAGCGCACCGCGTCGATGTTGGGGCGATAGTCCATCGCGCCGGTGAAGACGACGTTGGGGTGGGTCCCGAGCGGCTTGCGGCGGCTGGTGGCCGGATCGAAGCGCGCCGCGTCGACGCCGTTGCCGACGGCATGGATGGTGTGGCCGTAGGAGCCGGCGAGCTTGCGGAACAGCGCCGCCTCGGGCTCGGAGACGAATGTCGAGACGGTGAACTGGCGCGCGGCGTATTTCTCGGCGGCGAGCAGCAGCTTCGCC
>JADCGM010000201.1 GCA_020249025.1 Alphaproteobacteria bacterium | reverse complement strand
GACGTGTGCTCTGCCGATCTGGGGCGCAGACCTTGACGGCCGGAGGCGCATCATGAACGCTCTGACGCAACAGGCTGGATCGCAGACCGGCGAGGCTTGCAGACGATCCTGCAAGGGCCGGCGATGACAGACCGTTCAACAGCGAGGATATCGATGCACAAGACATTGGTCACGATGGCGGTGGCGCTGCTGTCGAGCGCCGCCATGGCGCAAACCGTTTCGGCCAAGGATCCGGCGTCCTTCAGTCAGGCGCTGGTGGAGCTCGGCTACAAGCCCACCCCCTTCACCCTCGAGGGTAACATCCAGATCGCGACCGCCGTGATCGACGATTGGAACACCGCGTTCGGCCTCGGCGGTTGCGAGGCCCGGAAGAACTGCAAATACGTCATCGTCGCGTCCGGCTTCAGCGACATCCGATATCCGCCGCTGTCTTGGGTCAACGAAACCAACGACACGCTCGATCTCGCGAAGCTGGTGGTGAACAAGGACAAGAGCCTGTCGCTGCGAATGGCGGTGCCGATCGGCCCCGACGGGATTCCGCTGTCGACGCTTCGCTTCGTTCTGGAGCAGTGGCGCGCCTCCGTCGCCCGGGTGGCCCAGTCGGCGATCGACCGCAAGCTGACCAACCCTCAGTAACGGGCGCTGCCGTCGCCTTCCTCTGCCGTAACGGGAGGCGGGCGGCGGCTCAGCTCCCCGTCAGAAACGCGACCAGCGCTTTCACCTTCGCCTGCCGCCATTGCGGCGCAGGGGCGACGAGCCAGTAGCCGGACTCGGTGGCGTCGCCGTCGCCCAGCGCGACGAGGCGGCCGGCGGCGATGTCGGCCTCGGACAGGCTGGAGGCGACGCGGGTGACGCCGAAGCCGGCGGCCGCCGCATCGAGCGCAAGTGCGGCATCGGCGACTGAGAGTCCGCCATCGGCCTGCGCATGGGCCGCCTGCCGCGCCGCGAACCAGCCCGGCCAGTCGCTGCGCGGGTGGTGGATGAGCGGCACTTCGGCAAGCGCCGTCGCCAGCCCGCCGCTCCCGATCCGCTCGGCGAGCGCGGGGGCGGCGACGACGCGCAGCGTCTCGGTCGTCAGCCGCACGCCGTTCAGCTCTTCCTCGGACGGCATCGCGCCATAAAGGATCGCGACATCAAGATTGGCCTGGGTGAAATCGACCGGCCCGTCGGCGCCGACGAGCGCGAAGCGCAGCTCGGGGTGCTGCGCGCCGTACGCCGCCAGCCGCGCCGCCAGCCATTTGGCGGTGACGTCGCGCGGCGCGGCGATGGTCAGCGACTTCGACCCCTGCCCGTCCTGCATGATGCGCACCGCTTCCTCGAACTGGAGGAAACCCGCGCGCAGCGCCGGCAGCGATCGTTCGGCCTCCGGCGTCAGTTCAAGGTTGCGCGTCAGCCGCTTGAACAGCACGACGCCCAGCACATCCTCCAGCGCCCGGATCTGCTGCCCGACCGCCGCCGGCGTCACCGCCAGCTCGTCGGCCGCCTTGGTGAACGACAGATGCCGGGCGGCAGCGTCGAACACGCGCAGGGCGTTCAAGGGCAGATGCGTCCGCTTCATCGCGCCGCGAGGCTTAGCGGGGCCGGGGCGCGCTTGGCAATGCGGGCGCTAGTTCGAGGACGTCCTCGCGGTCGGGTCGCGCCCGGGAATGAGGAAGCGGATCGACTGCTGGCGATCGACGCAGCCGACCGTCGCGCCGGGTCGATAGACCGGTTCGAAGCGGAACTTGCTGACGACGCGTTCGCTGCCCGGCCCGAAGACGAACGGCGGATAGGCGAGAACCGTTCGCACGTTGATCGGCCGCCCGTCGACTGCGACGTCATAACCGATCTTTGCCCAGCCATCGAAACGCCAGCGCATCGCCTCGGCCGGAAAATCCCGCGAGCTGACCTTGCCGCCACCGATCCGCGCCGGTTGCAGATCGACAAGTGCACACTGGTCCGGAGACAGGCCGGTCGCCTGCACCATCGACGACGCCGCTGCGACATCGCCGCGCGACGCGAGGATCGAGGCGATCCGAAGCTGCGCGGTCTGCCGGATCGGGTCCGCAGCGGGCAGCTTGTCCTCGGGGAACGCAAGCACGGCGCGATAGCCCGGCTCATCGCCGGGATCGCCGAGCAATTCCAGCCGCCGCGCCCGATCCAGCATCGCCCAGGCCAGCGCGCGCGGGGCGTCGCCGCGGCGCTCCAGCGTCGAGATCATGCGCGGCAGCACCTCCATGGCGAAACGCCGTTGCGCCTCCCGCGCCGCCGCCACATCCATCGGGACGTGTGCCGGAAGGGTCGCCAGCATCGCCGCGCCGCGCAGGTCGCCGGGGGCGGTCGAGGTCAACAGGATTTCGCTGCGGCGGCGGGTGAGCCCCGCCCGCTCCACCGGCGAAACGACACTGTTGGCGATGAGCGCATCGAGCACGGGCAAAAGCTGGATCGATCCCGCACCCGATGCCGCCTCCCGCCGGGTCAGTTCAGCGCGTAACTGGGGCAGCGCGGCGGCGTCCGATCCGCCGACAAGAACCGGCGCGACGCCGCTGTTGAGGTACCAGGACCGCTGCAATGGCCCGAAGCTGTCCCACAGCGAGTCGATCTGCGCGCCAGTGCCGCTGCACCGCATTTCGAGGCGCACCGCCGCACGCCAGAAAGGATTGATCCTGGCGAGCGCCTCCGGGCTCCACGACCAGCTCCGGACATAGCGCAGGAACTCGTCTTCGACGATGCCCGGACGGGTCGAATAGATCGGGGTCGCCGCGAGCACGGTGCCGCGGTCGGATATGCTGAATTCGATGATCGCCATGTCGGCAGGGGCGAGGCCCGAGGCGGGACCGCACGGCGGCAGCGGCGTGTCCGCGCCAACCGCAAAGGCGCCGTCAGGGAAGTTTCCCGCGCCGCTGAACGCGAGCAGGCGGCGCGCTTCGTCTTCGTTGCCGGCGAGAAAGTGGGCGAGCGAAAGATCGCTGCGGATGCGCGTGTCGGCGAGCGTCACCCGCGTCGACTGCGTACCCCCGGCCTTGCGCGCGGCGCGATCGAACCAGTCGCGCGCGCCCAGCGGATTGCCGTGGTTGAGCTCGATCCTCCCCCGAAGCGAATAAACCGCGCCGATCGAATCGCGCACCTGACTTTGGCCGGCGTAGAGGCGCTCGGCGTCCGGAATGGCGATATCGAGCATGCGGCGGGCGACGTCGGGCGCCTTGAACACCGTGACGCGGGCAATCCCGAGCCGGGCCTGAAGCACATCCGCCGGCGGGCCGTTCGCACCAAGGTCCGCGAGCGCGCGCTCATAGGTGGCGCGCGACGCGTCAAAGTCGATCAGGCTCTCCTGAACCTGCCCGAGATCGAGCGCGATCACAGCGCGCTCGGCGGCATCCTCTGGGGCGGGCAACCCCTTGAGCGCCGCCTGAAGCTCGGTCGCCGCATCGGCCAATCGACCGCTGCGCGCCTGCGCCGCACCGAGCTTGCCTCGCAGAATGGCGGCCGCCCGGCGATTTCCCGCCGAGCGTGTATCGATGCGCGCGATGACATCGCTGAAGCCCGATGCGGCCTCGGCGAAGCGGCCGGCGTCATAGGCCGCCTGCGCGGCGTTGACGGCGTCCTGAAGCGATGCCGCCGCCGCTGCGGGCGCGAAGGCGACGATGGCGACGGCGGCTGTGGCGATTCTGGCTCGGTTCATGGCTCTCCCCGGTTGCAGCCAGCCTATCAACGCAGCGCGCGCCGCCAACCCGTCCGTTCGGACGGTCCCCTTGCCCTCCCGCGCCCCCTCCCCTAGTGCGCGGCGCATGACGCAGCCGCTTGCCGTCGTTCTGCTTTCGGGCGGTCTCGATTCGACGACCGTGGCGGCGATGGCGCGTGCGCGGGGGTTCCGGCTGCTGGCGCTCACCGTCGACTACAACCAGCGCCACCGCATCGAACTGGATGCGGCGGTGAAGGTGGCGGCCGCCATCGGGGTCGAACGGCAGGTGCTGATGCCGCTCGATCTGCGCGCCTTCGGCGGCTCGGCGCTCACCGCCGACATCGCGGTGCCAAAGGGCGGGGTCGAGCCGGGAATTCCGGTCACCTATGTGCCCGCACGCAACACCGTGTTCCTCAGCCTCGCGCTCGCCTGGGCCGAGGCGGCGGGGGCGCGCGATCTGTTCATCGGGGTCAATGCGCTCGACTATTCGGGCTATCCCGACTGCCGCCCCGACTTCATCGCCGCGTTCGAGGCGATGGCGGCGCAAG
>JADCGM010000200.1 GCA_020249025.1 Alphaproteobacteria bacterium | reverse complement strand
GATCGTAGTCGCCCGCCGCGTACATCCCCGGCATCTCGGCGGTCTCGCCGCCGACCAGCGCGCAGCCGGCCTGCCGGCAGCCTTCCGCGATCCCGGCGACGACGCGCGTGGCGACGCCTTCCTCGAGCTTGCCGGTCGCGAAATAGTCCAGGAAGAACAGCGGCTCTGCGCCTTGCACGATCAGGTCGTTGACGCACATCGCGACGAGATCGACGCCGACCGCGTCGTGCCGGCCGGTTTCGATGGCGAGCTTCAGCTTGGTGCCGACGCCGTCGGTCGCCGCAACCAGCAGCGGGTCGCGGTATCCCGCCGCCTTCGGATCGAAGAACGCCCCGAAGCCGCCAAGGTCGGCATCGGCGCCGCTCCGCCGCGTCGCGCGGGCAAGAGGGGCGATCGCACGGACGAAGGCGTTGCCCGCCGCGATCGAGACGCCGGCGTCGGCGTAGGTCATGCGGGCGGGCTGATTGTGCTTGGGGTCGGTCATGGCCTTGCGTCCTAGCGACATGCCGCTTGGATTTCGACCCCTGTTCCGTAAAAGAGGCGCAGCTTTCCCGGGGTGTCCATGCGTCGTTCGGCCTTTCTCCTGTTGCTCGCGCCTGTGCTGGCGCTGGTCGGGCCGTCGCGCGCGCAGGATGCGCCGCCGCCGCCCGAGGCGCCGGCGCCCACCGAAGCCGGCGAGGACAGCGGCGCCGCCTTCGCGGTTGGCGGCATCGATGTCGATTTTCTCGGCAAGACCGCCGATCAGGCGCGGCTCGCGGCGTGGCGCGAGGCGCAGCGCAAGGCCTGGCCGCTGCTGTGGTCGCGGCTGTCGGGCCGCCCGGCCAGCGAAGCGCCCAAGCTCGGCGATCCGGCGCTCGATGCGATGGTGTCGGGCATCGAGGTGCAGTCGGAGCGCTTTTCCGACAAGCGCTACATCGCCCGTCTCGGCGTCATCTTCGATCGTGTCCGCGCCGGCAAATATGTCGGCGGACAGGCGTCGGTGCTGACCTCGCAGCCGATGCTGCTGATGCCCGTCCTCAACGACGGTGGCGTCCGCATCGTCTACGAACAGCAACAGTCGCCCTGGCTGCAGGCGTGGGCGCGCTACCGGTCGGGCACGTCGCCGATGCAATATGTCCGCGCATCCACCGTCGGCGGCGATGCGATCCTTCTGAACGCGTGGCAGGCGCGGCGCGACAACCGGCTGATGTGGCGGTCGCTGATGAACCGCTTCCGCACCGCCGATGTGCTCACCGCCGAGGCGAAGCTGGAGCGGGCCTGGCCCGGCGGTCCGGTCACCGGCACCTTCACCGCCCGCCACGGCCCCGACGCCAAGGCGATCGGCCGCTTCACGCTTACCGCCAATTCCTCGGGCGGGCTCGCCGCCATGTTCGACGAGGCGGTGCGGCGGATCGACGGGCTCTACACCGAGGGGCTGCGCGCCGGGCAGCTGCGCAGCGATCCGTCGCTGTCGGTTGATCTCGCGCCGGTCGAGGGGGCAGGGCCCGAAATCGCGGTCGCGGCCCCCACCGACGGGGTCGACGCTTTCGTCTCCACGCCGAACGCCGCCGCGCTCGCGGCCGTCGAAAACGCGCTGCGCGGCACGCCGACCGTCACCGGCACCCGCATCGTCAGCCTGTCGCTCGGCGGCATGACGCGCATCAGCATCGGTCATGGCGATAGCTACGAGATGCTGCTCTACAGCCTCGATCAGCGCGGCTGGCGTCTTCAGCCGGCGCAGGGCGGCCTTCTGCTGCGCCGCAAGCAACCGGGGGATGCGCCGGTTCCGCGCCCCGCGATCACGGTCAGCTCAGCCGACGCCGAGGCGCCCGCAAGCCAGCCGGGGAGCCTGCCGGCCGCCCGTCCCGCCGCGGCTGCCAACCGCCCCGCCGGCAGCGGCCCGCGCGACTTGCTTCCCGGGGGAGGCCCGACGCCATGACCGACCAGCCGCCCGCGATCCCGCCGCAGACGCGGCTGATCCTGCCGCGCATCCCCTGGGGCTGGCTGCTCGTCGCGGTGGCGACGCTGTGGTTCCTCTATGGCGCGCGCTCGATCCTCGGGCCGTTTCTCGCCGGCTTCGTCATCGCCTATCTGCTCGATCCGCTGACCGGGCGGCTGACGGCGCGCGGACTGCCGCGCTGGCTGGCGACCGTTGTCGTGCTCGGCGTCTTCCTCGTCGCGCTCGGGGCGCTGCTCGTGGCGACCGCGCCGATCGTCGTCCACCAGTTCCAGTCGCTGCTCGCCAACCTGCCGCTCATCGCCGACAGCGTACAGCCCTGGATCGACCAGCTCGGCAACCGGGTGGGGCGCAACATCCAGCCGCCCGCGCTCAACAACGACCTCATCGAAAAGGCCATCGCCTGGCTCACTGCCTCGCTCGGCACCATCATCGCCAGCGGCTTCGCCTTCTTCAACGTCGTCACGCTCGTCGTCGTCGCGCCCGTGGTCGCCTTCTATCTTCTGCGCGACTGGGCGGGCGTCACCGCGCATCTCGCCGCCTGGTGGCCGCGCCGCCACGACGCGACGATCCGCACGCTGCTCGCCGAGGCCGACGAGGCGCTCGGTGGCTTCGTGCGCGGCCAGTTCCTCGTCTGCTGCTGTCTCGCTGTCCTCTACATGATCGGTTGGGGGATCATCGGGCTCGACTATTTCGTCGTGCTGGCGCTGCTCGCCGGCCTGCTCGGCTTCGTGCCCTTCGTCGGGCCGCTGATCGGGGTCGGCCTGTCGGTGCTCGTCGCGATCGGCCAGTTCGGCCTCGATCTGCCGATGATCGGCGCGGTGGTTCTCGTCTTCGTCGTCGTGCAGGGCCTGGAAGGCTCGG
>JADCGM010000020.1 GCA_020249025.1 Alphaproteobacteria bacterium | reverse complement strand
CGGCGCTGTCGGGGGCGGCGGCGCTGCTGTTCCAGGCCTTTCCGACACTCACCGCCGCGCAGGTCGTCGACATCCTGTTCCGCACCGCCGACGATGCCGGCGCGGCCGGCACCGATGCGATCTTCGGGCGCGGCATCCTCAACCTGACGCGCGCCTTCTCCCCGATCGGGTCGGCCTCGCTTGCCGGCAGCGCGGTCGCGGTGTCGACGGGCGACAATGGCTCACTCGGCTCGGCCTTCGGCAGCGGCGGGCAGCTCGGCCAGTCGCTGGGCGGCACGATCATCCTCGACAGCTATCGCCGCGCCTTCACCGCCGATCTCGGGCGGACGCTGCGGCTCGCCCCGCAGCGCCGCCCGCTGGCCGACGGCCTGTCGCTGACCCCGGCGGCGGTGTCGCTGCAGGGCGGCGGCGCGACGCTCGGCTTCGGCTTCGCCACGCCGCAGACCGCGCGGCCGTGGGTCGGCGTTGCGCAGCGGGGGCGCGACGGCAGCGACGAGGCGCGCGAGCGCGTGCGAACCGGCTTCATCGCCAGCGATGTCGCGCCCGCCACCCGGCTTGCCTTCGGCGTCGGCCATGCGCCCGCCGAGCTGACCCGCATCCTTGCCGGCGACGGCGGTCCCGCCTTCCTCGCGGCGACCGTGGGCGATGCCGGCGGGCTGCTCGTGCGCCCCGGTGCGGCGGGCGCGCTCAGCCGGACGGTCGGCGGCTGGACCCTGTCGCTGGCCGCGGGCCACGCCGAACAGGCGCCGCTTGAGGTCGCACCAGGCCCGCTGCTGGCGGGCGACGGGCGGCGCTATGGAATCGACAGCGTGATGGCGGGTGTCGCGCGCGATCTCGGTCCGGCGCGGCTGCGCGCCGATGTCACCCGCCAACGCGAGAGCGCGACCCTGCTTGGCTCGCGGCCCGGCGCGGCGTTCGGGATCGGCGAGGGTGCAACGACGATCTTCGCGACCGCTGGTGCCGACGTCCGGCTCGGCGTCTGGCGGCTCGGCGGCGAATGGCGGCGCGGCTGGACCCGCGCGGCGACCGGGGGCGGGCTGTTCGCGACGCTCGGCACCATTGCCAGCGATGCATGGCGCATCGACCTGTCGCGCGCCGATGCCTTCGCGGCCGGGGACAGCGTCGCGCTCCGCGTCTCGCAGCCGTTGCGCGTCAGCCGCGCCGCGGCGACCCTCGCGGTGCCGGTGGCCTGGGATTATGCGGCGGGCGTCGCGACGACCGAGCTGCGCGCCATCGATCTCGCCCCGACGGGCCGCGAACTCGATGTCGAGGCGGCCTATTCGGCCCCGGTCGGACCCGGCGCGCTGGAAGCCAACCTCTATCTCCGCCGCGATCCCGGCCACCGCGACGGCGCCGGGACGGACCGCGGCGTCGCGCTCCGCTACCGGGTGGGGTTCTAGCCCTCCGCCATGGCCTTCCGCGGGGCGGGGGCGGCGAGCAGCTTGTCGATCTTGTTGCCGTCCATGTCGACGACCTCGAAGCGCCAGCCCATCGCCGTGAAGGCCTCGCCGGTCTTCGGAATCCGCTTCATCGCATCGAGCGCGAAGCCCGCGGCGGTGTGATAGTCGCGGTCCTCGGGCAGATCGAGCCCGAGCCGGTCGGCGAGCTGGTCGGCGGGCAGCGCGCCCGACAGCAGCCACGAGCCGTCCTCGCGCTGGACGGCGGGCGGATCGGTGCCCTCGTCGACGTCGGAGGCGAACACCCCGGCGATGGCGGCGAGCAGATCGGCGGGCGTCACCACGCCCTCGATATGCCCATATTCGTCGTTGACCAGCGCCATCGGCACCTCGGCCCCCTGAAGAACCGCGAGCGCGTCGGTCGCATCCATCACATCGGGCACGACAGGGGCGCGGCGCATCAGCGCGCGCAGATCGAGCGGCTTGCCTTCGAGCAGCGCCGCCAGCGCATCGCGTGCCTGAATGACGCCGACGATGGCGTCGACCGAGCCTTCGGCGACGGGCAGGCGGGTGTGCGGCGTGGCGATGAGCCGGGCGCGCAGCTCGTCGGCATCGGCATCGATGTCGAGCCAGTCGAGCTCGCCGCGCGGGGTCATCACGGCGCGCACCGGGCGGTCGGCAAGGCGCATCACCGAGGATATCATCGCCCGCTCGCTCTCCTCGATGACGCCGGCGGTCTGGGCTTCCGCGACGACGAGGTGAAGCTCCTCGGCGGTCACCGCATTCTCGGCCTCGCGGTTGAGGCCGAGCGCGCGGAAGATCAGCGCCGAGGTCTGGTCGAGCAACCACACGAGCGGTGCGCCGACGCGGGCGACGAGCCCCATCGCCGGGGCCATCGCGCAGGCGATCGGCTCCGGCTTGCGCAGCGCGAACTGCTTGGGAACGAGCTCGCCGATGATCAGCGAGGCGTAGGTGGTGAGGCCGATGACGACCGCGAAGCCGATCTCCTCGGCCGGATCGGCGGGCACCCCGACCGCCACCAGCCGCTCGGCGGTGGGGCCGCCGAGGCTCGCGCCCGAATAGGCGCCGGCGAGGATGCCGACGAGCGTGATCCCGATCTGCACGGTCGAGAGGAACCGCCCCGGGTCCGACTGCAGGCGCAGCGCGGTGCCGGCGCCGTAGCGGCAGGTCTTCTCCATCGCCTGCAGCCGCGGCTTGCGCGACGAGACGATGGCGAGCTCCGACATCGCGAAAACGCCGTTGAGGGCGATCAGCAGAAGGATGATCCCGACGTCGAGCCAGGGAAAAGGGTGCATTCCGTTCGTAACGGCAGCCGCGGACAAGCGCTCCCTATAGCGGGGTGCGCAGCGTTGCGCGAGTCGGCTGCATCAGGCGTGGCGATGCGCGGCGATGTCGGCGATCTCCGCCTCGCGCTGGGCGATGCGCGCGGCCATCATCGCGCGGACACGCTCGACGATCTCGGGCCGCGCGGTGGCGGGGGTGCCACCGGCGAGCGGCGCGGGGTCATATTCCAGCGCGAGCTGCACCGCCTCGGCCATGTCGCGGCCGTGGAGATGCTCGATGACGCGGAAGGCGAAGTCGATGCCCGAGGTGACGCCGCCGGCGGTGATGCGGTCGCGGTCGATGACGGTGCGCTCGGCGACGAACTCCGCCCCGAACAGCGGCAACTGGTGGCCGCTCGCCCAGTAGCAGCCGGCCTTGTAGCCTTCGAGCAGCCCGGCGGCGGCGAGGATCAGCGACCCGGTGCAGACGCTGGTGACGAGCTTGGCGCCGGCGGCTTGCTTGCGGAGCCAGTCGAGCACCTCGGCGTCGCGCATGATGGGGGCGACCGGTGCACCGCCGGGCACGCAGATCATGTCGAGCTGCGGGCAGTGCGACATCCGCATCGTCGGGACGAGCGGCAGGCCGCAGTCGCTCGGCTGCGGTTCGAGCGACTTCCAGACGAAGTGCAGCTCGGCCCCGGGCATCCGCGACAGCACCTGCGCCGGGCCGGTCATGTCGAGCTGGGTCAGCCCCGGCCAGAGCAGGAAACCGATGCGATAGGGCTGGGTCATGAGAGGGCTCCGCTGGTGCGCAGGTGAAGGCCATAAGCGACGATCAGCGCGACCGACGCAACCACGTCGATGCGCGCGATGGCGGCAAGCTGGGCGTTGGCGCCGGGCGTCGTCCAGACGAGGAGCGTGAACGACAGCATCGAGAACAGCCCGGCGGCGGTGGCGACGCCGCGCCATCCGGGAACGGCCGCCGCGCCGGCGAGCAGCACGCCGACGACCGCGAACAGCAGCGCCCGGTGGCGGAGCAGGATCGCGAGATCGGGGTCGCCGACCGGGATCCCATAGCCCGCCTCCAGCCGCGCCGCCGACAGCACGCCGGTCACCGGCAGCAGGTTGACGATGGCCACGGCCACGAACAGCACGGCGATCAGATGCGACATCGGCGTTCCTTTCGCCTCTGGCTGTAGCGACACGCGGGGCTGGCGCAAATGTCCGGATACCGGTATTTCCTGCCAATGCGCCATGTTGTCCTTCTCGCCTTCGACGGGGTTCAGGCCCTCGACATCACCGGTCCTTCGTCCGTGTTCGGGGCGGCGGCCGAGGAGGTGGCCGGCAGCTACCGGGTGACCGTCGCAAGTGCCGAAGGCGGAGTGGCGCGCTGCTCCTGCGGTGTCGGGCTGGCGACGACTCCGGTCGCCGACATTGCGCCGCAAACGGTCGATCTGCTGCTCATCGCTGGCGGCGCCACGCCTGGGCTGCGCGCTCTGGCGCGGGATGCGGCGGCGCGGGACTGGTCGACTGCGGTGGCGACGCGGGCCGAGCGCTATGGTTCCGTGTGCAGCGGCGCGTTCGTGCTGGCCGCCTGGGGGCTCGCCGACGGCCGGCGGGTGGCGACGCACTGGCGCGGCGTCGCGGAGCTGGCGCGGCGCTATCCGGCGGTGACGGTCGAGCCCGATGCGCTGTTCGTCGAGGACGGGCCGCTATGGACCTCCGCCGGGATCACCACCGGCATCGACATGGCCTTGGCCATCGTCGCGCGCGACCATGGCGAGGCGCTCGCCGCCGGCATCGCGCGGCGGCTGGTGCTGCACGGGCGGCGCGCCGGGCATCAGAGCCAGTTCTCGGCGCTGCTGGAGGCGCAGGGCGTGGCGGCGCTCGGCGGCTATGCGCGGCTG
>JADCGM010000002.1 GCA_020249025.1 Alphaproteobacteria bacterium | reverse complement strand
TCCGCTGGCTCCAGCAGAGCGGGCAGATCGATACCGTCATCGCGCTCGTCTATGTCGCCTTCCTCGGCTCGATCGGGTTGCTCATGCTCCGCGACTCAATCCGCAGCCTTGCCGCCGAGCGCCGCGGCGACCGCAGCGTGCTGCGCGTCAACCGCCACAACCCGCTCGTCGCCGCGCTGCCGTGGAAGACGCGCTTCTACGCCTCGGGCCTCTACATATCGCCGCTCGCGCCCTTCCTGCTCGGGGCGATGGTCGGCGTGCTGACGGTGATCATGGGCGTCGGCGGCGGCTTCATCCTTGTGCCGGCGATGATCTATCTGCTGGGCATGCAGGCGTCGGTCGTCATCGGCACCTCGCTGTTCCAGATCGTCTTCGTCACCGCGACGACGACGCTGCTCCACGCCGTCAACGCCAAGACCGTCGACATCGTGCTGGCGGTGCTGCTGCTGATCGGCGGCGTCGTCGGCGCGCAATATGGCGCGCGCGCCGCGCAGAAGCTCCCGGCGCAGAAGCTGCGCCTCGCGCTCGCGGTGCTGGTGCTGGCGGTGGCGATCCGCCTGCTCATCGGGCTGACCTGGCGGCCCGACGAGATCTTCACGGTGCAGCTGTCGTGAGGGTCTGGCTCGCGCTTCTCGCCCTGCTTCTCGGCGCGCCTGCGGGCGCTGCGCCGCGCCTTGTCGCGGACCTCAACCAGAGCCGCATCGACATCGAATACAGCTTCGCCGGCGCCGAACTCCTCGTCTTCGGCGCGATCCAGTATCCGGGCGGACGCACCCCGCGCGACGAGCCCGCCATCGCCGTCATCGTCCGCGGCCCGCCCGAGGCGATCACGGTGCGGCGCAAGGAAAAGGTCGCGGGCATCTGGCTCAACACGACGAGCGCGCGCTTCGAGACCGCGCCCGGCTTCTATGCGGTCGCCACCTCCGCCCCGGTGCGCGACCTTGTCGACGAGCGCACCGCCGCCATCTACGAGATCGGGCTCGATCATCTGCAGCTGTCGCCGGGAAGCTCCAACAGCCCCGAACTGTCGAAGCTGTTCATCGAAGGCCTGATCGATCTGCGCCGCCGCGCCGGGCTCTATGCCGAGGACGACGACGGGGTCGAGCTGAGCGAAAGCGTGCTCTATCAGGCGCGCATCGCGATTCCCTCGGCGGTGCCCGTCGGGCGCTACACCGCCGACATCCACCTCATCCAGGACGGGCAGGTCGTCGCCTCGGCGACGCGCGACATCCGCATCGGCAAGTCGGGCTTCGAACAGGCGGTGTTCATGGCCGCACAGGACCACGAGATCGCCTACGGCCTCGGCGCGGTCGCCATCGCGCTTCTTGCCGGCTGGGCGGCGGGCGCGGTGGTTCGGCGGTAGGGCGCGGCGCTTGCGCCGCAGCTGCCGCATCCCGATATCCTGCCCATGAGCAAGATCGAGAAAACCGACGCCGAATGGCGGGCCGAGCTCGCGCCCGAGCAGTATCACGTCCTGCGGCAGCACGGCACGGAGCGTGCCTTCACCGGGCGCTGGTGGGATCATCACGAGCCGGGCGTCTACACCTGCGCCGGGTGCGGCCAGCCGCTGTTCGATGCCGCGACCAAGTTCGACAGCGGCACCGGCTGGCCGAGCTTCACCGCGCCGGTCGCAGCGGGCGCGGTCAGCGAGCATGAGGACCGCAAATTCTTCATGCGCCGCACCGAGGTGCGCTGCGCACGTTGCGACGGGCATCTCGGTCATGTCTTTCCGGACGGTCCGCGCGAGGCGGGCGGGCTGCGCTATTGCATGAATTCGGCGGCGCTCGATTTCCGCGGTGCGGACGACGCGCGCTGACGCCTCTCCCGTCGCGGCGGCAGCGGTGCTAAGCGCCCCGGCCATGCGAGACTTTGCCGACATCGCCGACGAATTCGAACTGCTCGACGACCGCGACGAGCGCTACCGCCTGCTCATCGAGCTGGGGCGCGAGCTGGAGCCGATGCCTGCCGCGCTCAAGACCGACGCGACCAAGGTGCGCGGCTGCTCGGCGAGCGTCTGGGTCTATCCGACCCAGCTTGACGACGGCCGGCTGCATTTTCTCGCCGACAGCGACGCCCATATCACCAAGGGTATCGTCGCGCTGATCGTGTCGCTGGTTCAGGACCGCAGCGCCGCCGACATCCTCGCGCTCGACATCAAGGCCGAGCTGGCGCGCTTCCAGCTGGAGGCGCAGCTGAGCTCCAACCGCACCCAGGGCATTCCCAACATGATCGCGCTGGTCCGCGAAACCGCGGCGCGGATGGCCGGCTAACCGGCGAGGGTCACGCCGAAGACAAGCATCCCGTCGCCGGCCGAGACCTTCAGCTTGCCGCGCGCTTCGTCGACGAGACAGCGGACGAGGAAGCCGGGCGCGGCGCGCGGGGTGACCGCCTCGACCGCGGTGCGGCCCTCGATCGCGGCGCGCACCTCGTCGTCGAGCAGCACGCGCGCGCCTTCGGCGCGGACCGCCAGCTCGAGCCCGCCGGCATGGCGCTCGGCGGCGACGCTCAGCCGGCCGCCGCGCAGCAGCGCGTCGCCCGCGGTCATCGCCAGCACGAGAAGAATGCGCACCGCGCCCTTGGGCAGCGAGTCGGCCTCGACCAGCCAGCCGAGTTCGATGCGGGCATCGCCCGCGTAGAGGCCTTCGAGCGCGGCCTGCGCCTCGCGCGTGTCGACCTCTGCCCCGAAGCCGCCGGCGGCGCCGAAGGCGAGGCGGAAGAACTTGAGCTTGGCCGAGGTCTGGCGGGCGCTGTCGGCGACGAGTTCGATGCAGCGCTGCCGCATCTCCGGATCGTCCTCGTCGGCGAGAAGCTCGATGCCGTTGTAAAGCGCGCCGACCGGCCCGACGAGGTCGTGGCAGAGGCGCGAACAGAGCAGGCTGGCGAAATCGACGGCGGTCATGACGAAAGCCTTGCGCAGGCGAAGGTTAACGACGCCTCAAGGCGTCGCACCGTCGTCGATCAGACGCAAGCCCAGCGCGGCCAGCCGCCCGTCGCCGAGCTGGGTCAGCTCGAGCTCGACGCGCTGACCGTCCTCGAGCACCTGCAGGCCCGAGCGCTGGATCGCCGAGATGTGCACGAACACGTCCTTGGGCCCGACATCCGGCCGGATGAAGCCGAAACCCTTCTTGCGGTTGAACCATCGCACTTCGCCGGTCGCCATGAACGCGTTATGGCGGATCGCGGCGCGGGCGTCACCTGCGCGCTGGGATGGGGAGCAGGGCGTGGGGCGCATCGCCTATGTCGACGGGCAGTACGGGCCGCTGGGCGAGGCGGCGGTTTCGGTCGAGGACCGCGGATTCCAGTTTGCCGACGGCGTTTACGAGGTCTGCGCGGTTCTGAACGGGCGGCTGCTCGACTGGCCCGCCCATCTCGAACGGCTGGCGCGAAGCCGCGGGGAGCTCGGCATCGGCGCGCCGATGTCGGACCGCGCGCTGGAGCTGGTGGCGAAGCATCTGCTGCGCATCAACTTCGCCGACGATGCGCTGCTCTACATTCAGGTGACGCGCGGCGCGGCGCGGCGCGATCATCCCTTCCCGGCGCGCATCCGTCCGACGCTGGTGATGACGGTGCGCCCGTTCGATTTCCGCCAGCGCATCGGCCAGCAGGCAACCGGCATTTCGGTGATCACCCATCCCGAAATCCGCTGGGCGCGGCGCGACATCAAGTCGGTGGCGCTGCTCCCCAATGTACTCGCCAAGCAGGCGGCGAAGGCGGCGGGCGCGTTCGAGGCATGGTTCGTCGACGGCGATGGCACGGTCAGCGAGGGCGGCTCGACCAATGCCTGGATCGTCGACCGCGACGGACGGATCGTCACCCACCCCAACGGCCATGACATCCTGCCCGGTGTGATGCGCGCGACGCTCATCCGCATCGCCCGCGAGGCGCAGATGACGGTGGTCGAACGCGCCTTCACGCGCGACGAGGCGCTGGCGGCGGCGGAGGCGTTCCTGACCTCGACCACCGCGCCCTGCCTGCCGATCGTGCGGATCGACGGTCAGCCGGTCGGCGACGGCCGGCCAGGGCCGGTCACCGCCCGGTTGGCGGCGCTTCTCTGGGACGAGGTGGCGCGCCAAACGAACTGGCGCCCGCGCTGATCCGCGCCGGCTTCATCTCGCGGTCGAGATAGGCCTTCATCAGCGCGACGCGATAGGCCTCCTCGGTGCGGTCGGCGCTGCCGGCGTGGCCGCCCTGCGTGTTCTCGTAATAATAGAAACGCTGGCCGAGCGTGCCGAGCCGCGCCGCCATCTTGCGGGCGTGCGCCGGGTGGACGCGGTCGTCCTTGGTCGAGGTGTAGATCATCGGCGCGGGGTAGCGGACGCCGGGCTTCAACGCCTGATAGGGCGAGTATTTCGACAGGAAGGCCCAGTCCTCGGGCTTGTCGGGATCGCCGTACTCGCCGATCCAGGACGCGCCCGCCAGCAGCTTCGAATAGCGCTTCATGTCGGCGAGCGGCACGCCCATCAGCACCGCGTCGTAGAGATCGGGGCGCTGGGTCATCGCGACGCCGACGAGCAGGCCGCCGTTCGAGCGGCCCGAGGCGGCGACCTTCGAGGCGATGCCGGCCTTCTTCAGATCCATCGCGACGGCATGGAAATCGTCGAACGCCTTCTGCCGGTTCTCGCGGATCGCGCTGTCGTGCCACGCCGGTCCGAACTCGTCGCCGCCGCGGATGTTGGCGAGAACGAAGGCCCCGCCCTCTTCCACCCAGAACTGGGCAAGCGGCCCGAGGCGCGCCGGATGGGTCGAGAGATAGTCGGGGTTCTGCGCGATGCGGAAGCCGCCGTAGGCGTGCAGGATCGTCGGCACCTGCCCGGTCGCGCCCTTCGGGCGGACGAGGAAATAGGGGATGCGGGTCCCGTCGGCGGAGACGGCGAAGCGCTGCGTCGCCTCCATCGTCCCGGCGTCGAACATCGCCGGCTGGGCAGCGACGGTGCGCACCGGACGCGCCACCGCGGGTTCGACGAGAACGAGCGTGCGCGGCTGCAGCAGCCCCTCGACCGTGACGAAGGCGACGCCGGTCGAGCCGCCGGTCTCGACGATGTTGACGACGCTGTTGCGCGGCATCGGCATTTCGCGCCCGGTCCAGAAGCCGTCGTCGCCGCGCTGCAGCGCCTTCAGCCGCCCGGCGACATTGTCGAGCGTCTTCACATAGAGCCACGCGCCGCCCGAGGAGACCTGCTCGACCGCCTCCGAGGCGGCGGGCACATAGACGAGCTCGACCGGCGGCGTGCGCCCGGCCAGCACCGGCGCGATCTCATAGGCGACGAGCCAGCCGGCCTTGAAGCGCTGGCCGCCGACCGACCAGTCCTCGTTGAGCTTCACGATGGCGCGGCCGCCATGAATGTCGGCGATCTCGGCGCTCTGGGGCAGCGGCGCCCGCACCGGCGCGCCGCCGGGGGTGAGGTGGAAATAGTCGCGCGTCCACGAGCTGATCGTGCGGGTGACGATCGGATAGGCGGTGCCACCGCTGAACCGGACATTGGGCGAGGCCTCGACGTCCTCGGTGCGCGCCTCATAGACAAGTCGGGCGGCCTCCAGCGGGGTGCCGCGCGTCCAGACGCGGACCTGACGGCCGTAGCCGCTCGTGGTCAGGGTGCCGGGGCCGAAATCGGTCTCGATGAGGACGCGATCGTTGTCGAGCCAGGCGACGTCGGTCTTGGCCGCGGGGACCCGGAAGCCGCCGGGGACGAAGCGCGCCGAGGCGACGTCGAACTCACGCCATTCGCGCGCGTCCTTGCCGCCGTCGGATAGAGAGACGAGGCAGCGGGCGTAATCGGGCTTGCGGCAGACCGCGCCCTTCCACACCCAGTTCTTGCCTTCCGCCTTCGCCAGCGCATCGACATCGAGCAGCGTGCGCCATTCCGGCTCGCCGCGGGCGAAGGAGACGAGTCCGGTGGCGCGCCACAGACCGCGGACATTGGTCGCGTCCTGCCAGAAGTTGGTGACGCGGTCGTTCTGGATCTCGTCGGGAAGCGCGATCTGGCGCGCGTCATTGAGGATTGCGAGCGCGCGGCTGCGGGTCTGCTGGAAGCCGGGCGCCGCCTCGAGCAGCTTGGCGGTCGTGGTGTTCCACTGGCGGACCTGGGCGAGCGCGCGGACGCCCTCGACCTCTTCGAGCCAGAGGTTGGGATCGGCGTCGCCCGCAGGCTGGGCGACCGCGCCGCCCGCCAGACAGGCGACGGCGGCGAACCGGATGAAGCTGCGCAACGCTCGTTCCCTCCGACTGACACTCATTCGCGCCGCGATAGCGCGATGAGCCCCTGTGCGGAAAGGCTTTTCCGGCATCGCCGCGCCGGGCGCGGCGCGGGCGCCGGTCAGCCGCGCAGAAACGCGACGAGATGAAGCGCGGCGTCGGCGGTGCGGCTCAGCCCCGGCAGATGCGGACCGACCAGTTCGGTCAGCCACTGCTGCGCCGACGCGAGCAGCTGGATCACCGCCATAACCGCTGCCGCGACGATCAGCGCGAGCATCACCATCGCCGCCTGTGTCGCCACCCGCCGCCGCCGGGCGCGCGAGCGCGACTCGGTCAGCTCGGGAAAGGCATCCCCCCACGCGGTCTGCGTTCGCAGTCTCGCCATGGCTTTTCTCCCTCGTCCCCCTCAGGACAGGAGAAGCTAAACCCAAAACGGCTCGCTTGCGAAGCCCGATTCTGCACGGCCGCCGGAACCGTCCCAACCGCGGAGTCTGGCGGTCGACCGCCGCCTCCTGTATCCCCTCGGGCGATATGCGACCGATCCGCACCCTTCTCACCCTTGCGCTGCTGCTGCTGTTCATCCTGTTCGCCGCTGCGAACTGGACGCCGGTGACGGTGAAGCTGTGGCCGCCCTACGAGCTCGTCATGAAGCTGCCGGTGCTCGTGCTCGCCGCCGCGCTGGCCGGCTGGTTGCCGGCCGGCGTCGCCCATGCGGTCGCGCGCTGGCGCTGGCGGCGGCGGCTGGAGCGCACCGAGCGCGAGCTGGAGGCGGCGCGCCCGGCGGCGGCGGCCGAACCGCCCGCGCCGGAGCGGACCTACGAGGCGGAGCCGCCGCAGGCCCAGCCCATGGTCGTGCCGCCGGCGGGCGCATGACGAACCCGATCTACGTTGCCGTCGACACCGGCGACATCGACCGCGCCGAGGCGCTGGCGCGCGCGGTCGCGCCGCATGTGGGCGGGCTGAAGCTCGGGCTCGAATTCTTCATGGCGCAGGGGCCGGCGGGCGTGCGCCGGCTGACCGGAATCGGTCTGCCGGTGTTCCTCGACGTGAAGCTCCACGACATTCCCAACACCGTTGCGGGGGCGATGCGCTCGCTGTCCGGGCTGGGTCTCGCGATCGTCAACGTCCATGCCGCCGGCGGGCGGGCAATGATGGCGGCGGCGCGCGAGGCGATGGACCCGGCAACCAAGGTCATCGCGGTCACCGTCCTGACCTCGCTCGATGCGACGGATCTCGCCGACTGCGGCGTCGCGGGCGCGCCGGCTGATCAAGTCGCGCGGCTCGCCGATCTCACGCGGGCGAGCGGCCTCGATGGCATCGTCTGCTCGGCGCACGAGGTCGCGGCGCGCGCCGCCGCCTGGCCCGGCGGGCTGTTCGTGGTTCCGGGCATTCGCCCCGCCGGCAGCGACATCGGCGACCAGAAGCGCGTGATGACCCCGCAGCAGGCGCTCGCGGCGGGCGCTGGCGTCCTTGTCATCGGCCGCCCGATCACCGGCGCGGCGGACCCGGCGGCGGCGGCCGCCGAGATTGCCGCCAGCCTCAGCTAGAGGGAGCCCAGCATGGCCATCGAGGTTCGCAAGGAAACCGTTCGCGCCGGCATCAGCTTCGGGTCTGCGCTGGCGATTGTGATCTCCTATGATCACAACCAGTCGATCCTGTGGGCGATCGTCCACGGCATCTTCTCGTGGTTCTACGTGATCTACGCCGCGCTCTTCCACTCATGACGCGGATCAAGATCTGCGGTCTCAGCGAACCGGCGACGCTCGATG
>JADCGM010000199.1 GCA_020249025.1 Alphaproteobacteria bacterium | reverse complement strand
GCCTGTTCCCGCGCATCCAGCGCGAAGCCGGTCCGTGCGGTCCGCGACTCGCGCCATCCCGCGATCCGCCGCGCCGGGGCGTTCGGCTTCCCACATGCCGGTTCAGGGCGGGTTCTCGGCCCGCCAGGCCAGGAATTCGGCGATGTGCGGCACGCGGCGCGGTGCGGTGGCCGGCCCCTCGAAGCCGAGCAGTTCAGCGGCGAGGATCAGATGCCCGGTCGACGACACCGGCAGGAACTCGGTCAGCCCCTCGATCAGCCCGAGCAGCAGCGCATCGAGCAGGCTTCCAGCATCCATCTCCGGTCCCCTGAGTGGGAGGGGCTCAGCCCTCCGATTGGCCCGTCGCCGCCCCCGTCGACCAGCGGCCCTGGCGGCGATAGCGCACGAGATAGGACGGCGCGATCGCCTCCAGCGGCGTCGCGCCGACGCCGAACGCGGTCAGCCCGTTCTCGCCGCTGACGACATTGTCGGACTGCAGCATCGTCCACTGGTCGGCCGTCATCGGCGCGCCCGGCAGCCAGCCGAACAGCGATGCCGCCGTGCCCGCGACGGCGTCGGGGATCTCGACGATCGGCTTTCTCACATGCGTTTCGGCGAGGATGTAGGCGATGAGCTGGCGCATGGTCAGCGCGCGCGGCCCGCCCAGCTCATAGGTCTGGCCGCCGAAGCGCGCGGGTTCGGCCAGCGCCGCCGCCACGCAGCGCGCGACGTCGAGAACATAGACCGGCTGAAAGCGCGTGTCGGCCGCGACGATCGGCAGCGCGAACGGCGCGATCTTCGCCAGCCCGGCGAAGCGGTTGAGGAAGCCGTCCTCGGGTCCGAACACGATCGACGGGCGCAGGATGGTCGCCGACGGGAAGGCAGCGCGCACCGCCGCCTCGCCCTCGCCCTTGGTGCGGCCATAGGCGGAGCGCGACGCCGGATCGGCGCCGATCGCCGACATCTGCACGAACGCTCGCGCGCCCGCAGCCGCCGCCGCGCGCGCCACCCGGGCGGCGCCCTCGGCCTGCACCGCGTCGAAACGCTGGCCGCCCGACTCGGCGAGGATGCCGACAAGGTTCACCACCGCGCTCGCCCCGTCACAGGCCGATGCCATCGCCGCATCCGAGCGGATGTCGCCAGCGACGATCTGCACCTGCCCGAGCCCGCCCAGCGGCTTGAGGAACTGCGCCTTGTTCGGAGAGCGCACGACGACGCGCAGCCGCGCGCCGGTCTTTGCCAGCTCCTGGACGACATAGCGCCCCAAGAAGCCCGACCCGCCGACGATGGTGATGAGCGAATGCCTGTCCATGACGCCCGATGCTGTGAGACCCGATCCCGAAGCGGGATGCGCGCGCCTTCCACCACATCGCGCGCCCGTTGACAACCGCGCCCGCGCCCCCTAGTTCGCGGCCCTCGCTTGCCTGCCCAGGTGGCGGAATTGGTAGACGCGCTAGCTTCAGGTGCTAGTGCCGGAAACGGCGTGAAGGTTCGAGTCCTTTCCTGGGCACCAGCGACAACGGCGCGACGCGCCTCCGGCCCTGCTTGCTAGGCGCGTGCCGCGCCGAACGCCGCGATCTCCTCCGCGGTCGGCGCTTCCCACATCGTCTCGACGAAATCGAACATCTCGCGCGTGACCTCGAACTGGAAGGAGGGGCCCTTCTCGCGGTTGCGCTGCTCGACGCGCCGCCAGCGTTCCTCGACGCCGACGTCGACGTGATGAAGCATTGCCGGAATACCCGCCGCCACCGCGCAGTCGCGCCAGCGGGTGCGGTGATCGCGGCTGGTGAAGCCGCAGTCCGCCACCACCGGAACCCCGAGCTTCGCTGCGCCCTCGATCACCGACCACATCTGCGCCTCGCAGCGGTTCACCCGCTCGATCATCCAGTCGAAGCGGATTTCCGCGGGCTGGTCGGGGCCGAACAGCCGGTGCATCCACTCGTCGATCGACAGCCGCAGCGCGCCGGTGCGTGCCGCCAGCTCCATCGCGAACGTGGTCTTTCCCGCCCCCGTCGAGCCGGCGACGACGTGAAGAAGGATGGCGGGCGATGTCATGATGCGGATCCTGACGAGGCGCCGGCCGCCGCGGCGATGAGCTCGGCGACCAGCGGATTGGGGAAGCGGCGTTCGAGCGCGACGGCGTAGAAGCTTTCGGTGATGCCGGGAAGCGGCTCCAGCTCGACGAGTGCGCCGCCGCGCAGCTCGTCGCGCACCACGATCGGGGCGAGCACGCCGAGGCCGACGCCTTCGCGCGCGAGCAGACGCATCAGCGCCATGTCGTCGACCTCGGCGGCGACCTGCGGGCGTACGTCCAACCGCGCGACGAGCGAATCGAAGCCGGTGCGAATGCTGCTCGCCGCGGTCGGCAGGATCACCGGGCAGCGTTCCAGCAGCGCGCGCAGGCCCTGAGCGCCCGCCGCCAGCCCTGGCGCGCCGATGAGGCTCACCTGCTGCTCGTCGATGCGGTGCGAGATCAAGGCGCTGGCGGCGTCGCCGGCCGCCGGCTGGTTCATCAGCACGAGATCGAGCCGCAGCGCCTCCAGCGCCTGAAGCAGCTCGGCGGGGCTGCCCGAGCGCAGCACGAGCTCGACATCGGCGCGCCCCAGCAGCGGTCGCAGGAAGGCGATCTGGAAGTTGCGCGACAGGGTCGCCATCGCGCCGACCCGCAACGCCTGCCGCCCGGCCGCGGCGTTGCGCAGCGTGCCGACGAGCTCGTCGCCGGTCGCGAAGATCGCATCGGCATGGTCTAGCGCGATCCGCCCGGCCTCGGTCAGATGGAGCTGGCGGCCCCGGCGCTCGAACAGGCTGTGGCCGAGCTGGTCCTCGAGCTTGGCGATCTGCACTGACAAGGCCGATTGCGACAGGTTCAGCCGCTCCGCCGTCCGCGTCAGGTTCCCGTCGTGGGCGACCGCATGGAAGTAACGGAGGTGATGATAGTTCAGCCGCGACATCGTTTGTCAATATCGAACGAAAACCCGAAAACAATGTATTTTTGTTGAAAGTATCCCGTGCATATCTCGGCGGCACGTTCGGTTGAAGGGGACACGACGTGCCGAGTTCGCTTTTTCCGCTGGCCGCGCCTGCGGCCTTGTTGCTGGCGGCGCTCGCCGCCTTTGCCCGGCCGGGGCAGCGGCCCGGTGCGATCCCGCGCCTCGCCGAGGCCGCCGGCCTAGTTGCCATCGCGTCGGCGCTGGCCTCACTCGGCCTGCTGCTCGCCGCCGGCCCGATGGTCAGTCCGCTGCTCGGCGCGGCCGGGCTCGGCCTGTCGGTCCGCCTCGATGCGGTCAGCGTCACGATGCTGCTGCTGGTCTCGTTCATCGGCTGGGTGGTGCTGCGCTATTCCGCGACCTACCTCGACGGCGAGCCGCGGCAGGGCGCCTTCACTGGCTGGATGTGCGCAACGCTCGCCGCCGTGTTGCTGTTGGTGACGGCGGGCAATGTCGTCCTGCTCGTCGCGGCCTGGATCGCGACCAGCCTCGCGCTGCACCGGCTGCTGCTCTTCTATCCCGATCGCGTGCAGGCGCAGCGCGCCGCGCGCAAGAAGTGGGTGGTCGCGCGTGTCGGCGACGCCGCGCTCGCGGGTGCGGCCGCCCTGCTGGTCGCGACCTTCGGCACCGGCGACATCGGCACGATCCTCGCGGCCGCCCGCGAAGGGGCGGCGACCCCGGCGCTGACGCTCGCCGCGGCGCTGCTGGCGCTGGCGGCGGTGCTGAAGTCGGCCCAGGTCCCGACGCATGGCTGGCTGACCGAGGTGATGGAAACGCCGACGCCGGTGTCGGCGCTGCTCCACGCCGGTGTCGTCAATGCCGGCGGCGTTCTGCTCATCCGCTTCGCCGACGTCATGCTGCTGGCGCCGGGCGTGCTCGCGGCTCTCGCCACGATCGGCGGGTTCACCGCGCTGTTCGGCGGCCTCGTCATGCTCACCCAGCCCGCGGTGAAGACCTCGCTCGCCTGGTCAACTGTCGCGCAGATGGGCTTCATGATCTTCCAGTGCGGCCTCGCGCTGTTCCCGCTGGCGCTGCTGCACATCGTCGCCCACTCGCTCTACAAGGCGCACGCCTTCCTGGGCGCGGGTGGTGCGGTGGAAGTGGTCGCGGCGATCCGGCGGCCCGGCCCGGTCGCGGTGCCGAGCGGCGGCGCGGTCGGCCGCGCCTTCCTGCTCGCGCTCGGCATCTATGCCGCTGTCGGGTTCGCCTTCGGGTTCGACGGCAAGTCTCCGCAGGCGATTGCGCTCGGCGCCATCCTTATCTTTGGCGTCGCTTATCTGCTCGCCCAGGGTCTCGCCGGCGGGGCGCCGCGCCAGCTGATGTTGCGCACCGGCCTCTACTCGGTTGCGGC